>CP000781.1:5157500-5308934 GCA_000017645.1 Xanthobacter autotrophicus Py2 | reverse complement strand
TGCCGCTGCATCCGCTGCCGCTTGTGTGCCAGAAGTCATAGCCGCCCCATTTCCGCCGACGAAGTTCATCGGCAGCCGTTGGAATTAATCAGATTTTTGCTTGTTCTAACAAGGAGCCGGTGGGTACTCGTATCTTCGGACCGGTTCCGCGCGAGCTGCGCTCGAAGAACCACATGAAGATCATCTCGCTGGCGCCGGAGGTGCTGTGATGGCCGCGAAGATCAAGAAGGGCGACAAGGTCGTCGTCCTCACCGGCCGCGACAAGGGGCGCACCGGCGAGGTTATCCAGGTGATGCCGAAGGAAGAGCGTGCGCTCGTCCGCGGCGTCAATATCGTCAAGCGCCACCAGCGCCAGACGGCGAACCAGGAGGGCGGGATCATCTCCAAGGAGGCTCCCATCCAGCTGTCGAACGTCGCCGTTGCCGACCCCAAGGACGGCAAGCCGACCCGCGTCGGCTTCCAGGTGCTGGAAGACGGGACCAAGGTCCGCGTGGCCAAGCGTTCCGGGGAGAGGATCGATGGCTGAGGCGACTTACACCCCGAAGCTGCGCACCTTCTATGATGAGGTGGTGCGGCCGAAGATGATCGAGCAGTTCGGCTACAAGAACCCCATGGAAGTGCCGACGATCGACAAGATCGTCATCAACATGGGCGTGGGCGAAGCCACTGCGGACACCAAGAAGGTGACCACCGCCGCCGCCGACCTGGCGCAGATCGCCGGCCAGAAGCCGGTCATCACCCGGGCCCGCAAGGCGATCTCGAACTTCAAGCTGCGCGAGAACCAGCCGGTCGGCGCGAAGGTCACCCTTCGCAAGGCGCGCATGTACGAGTTCATGGACCGTCTGGTCAGCATCGCGCTGCCGCGCGTGCGGGACTTCCGCGGCCTGAACCCGAAGAGCTTCGATGGCCGTGGCAACTACGCCATGGGCGTCAAGGAGCATATCGTGTTCCCCGAGATCAACTACGACCGCGTCGAGCAGATCTGGGGCATGGACATCATCGTGTGCACCACGGCCAAGACGGATGAGGAAGCCCGCGCCCTTCTGAAGGCGTTTAATTTCCCTTTCCGTCAGTGAGCGTCTAGAAGGGGCGCTTCGCGACAAGCGGGGCGCCCGGCCTTTCCGCCCTGGCGGGAGGGTGAAGCGACTAGTGACAGCGTGATTTTCCGGCCGTGAGGGGCTTTGAGCTGCCTCAGACGCGGAGAACAGGAGCAAAAGATGGCGAAGAAGAGCGCGATCGAGACGAACGAGCGCCGCCGCAAGCTGGCCACCGGCCATGCGGCGAAGCGCGCGCGTCTGAAGGCGATCGTGAATGACAAGACGCTGCCGATCGAGGAGCGCTTCCAGGCGACCCTCAAGCTGGCGGAGATGCCGCGCAACGGCGCGAAGATTCGTATCCGCAACCGCTGCGAGGTGACGGGCCGTCCGCGCGCCTTCTACCGCAAGCTCAAGATGAGCCGTATCGCGCTGCGCGAGCTGGGCAACCAGGGCATGGTTCCTGGCCTCGTGAAGTCGAGCTGGTGAGGAGGGAACGATGGCTGTAACTGATCCCATCGGCGATCTGATCACCCGCATCCGCAACGCCCAGATGCGCCGCAAGGACAAGACCTCCACGCCCGGCTCCCGCCTGCGTGCGAGCGTTCTCGAAGTTCTGCGCAGCGAGGGCTATATCCGCGGCTTCACGGCGACCGATCACGGCAATGGCCGGACCGAGTTCGAGATCGAGCTCAAGTATTTCGACGGCGTCCCGGTGATCCGCGAGATCGCCCGCGTGTCGAAGCCCGGCCGCCGCGTGTATGCGTCGGTCAAGAATCTGCCCCGAGTTGCCAACGGTCTCGGCATCGCGGTCGTCTCCACGCCCCAGGGCGTGATGGCGGACCACGAAGCCCGCGACAAGAATGTTGGCGGCGAAGTGCTCTGCACCGTGTTCTGACGCGACGGAGGAAGACATGTCGAAGATCGGCAAGCTGCCCGTCGCCATCCCCGCTGGCGTGACCGCCAGCCTGGACGGACAGACGGTGAAGGTAAAGGGCCCCAAGGGTGCCCTCGAAGTGACCCTCGTGGAAGAGATCGCGGCCAAGATCGAAGGCTCCGAGCTCAAGGTGTCCATGAACGGTGAGACCACCCGCCACAAGGCCATGTGGGGCATGTCCCGCACCCTGGTGGCGAACCTGGTGGAAGGCGTGACCAAGGGCTTCGAGAAGAAGCTGGAGATCACGGGCGTCGGCTACAAGGCGGCGGTGCAGGGCAAGAACCTGAACCTTTCGCTGGGTTACAGCCACGACGTGATCTACGCGATCCCGGAAGGGATCCAGATCGTCACGCCGAAGCCCACCGAAGTGGTCATCTCCGGCATCGACCGCCAGAAGGTGGGTCAGGTGGCGGCAGAGATCCGCGAGTTCCGCGGCCCCGAGCCCTACAAGGGCAAGGGCGTCAAGTACGCCGGTGAATTCATCTTCCGCAAGGAAGGTAAGAAGAAGTAACGGAGGCGAACCATGGCTAAGGATTTGGAGGCGCTGGCGCGCCGCAAGGCCAAGGTGCGCCGTGCGATTCGCGTCGCTGCGAACGGACGTCCGCGCCTGTCGGTGCACCGGACCTCGCAGCACATCTATGCGCAGGTCATCGATGATGCGAACGGCGAGACCCTCGCCGCCGCGTCCAGCCTTGAGAAGGATCTGCGCACGTCGCTGAAGACGGGTGCGGATACCGACGCGGCGAAGACCATCGGCAAGCTGGTGGCCGAGCGGGCGCTGGCGAAGGGCGTGACTGCGGTCGTCTTCGACCGCGGCGCATACATCTTTCATGGGCGCGTCAAGGCGCTCGCTGAGGGCGCCCGCGAAGGCGGCCTTCAGTTCTGACGCGAAGGACACGCGAATATGGCCCGTGAACGGGAACAGCGCCACGAGCGCGAAGATCGCGACAACACGTTTGTGGACAAGCTGGTCCACATCAACCGTGTCGCGAAGGTGGTGAAGGGCGGCCGTCGCTTCGGTTTCGCCGCCCTGGTGGTTGTGGGTGACCAGAAGGGCCGCGTCGGCTTCGGCCACGGCAAGGCCCGTGAAGTGCCCGAGGCCATCCGCAAGGCCACGGAGAGTGCCAAGCGTGCGCTCATCCGCGTGCCCCTGCGCGAAGGCCGGACCCTGCACCACGACGTGCATGGTCACCATGGCGCCGGCAAGGTGATCCTGCGCGCCGCCCCGGCGGGTACCGGCATCATCGCCGGCGGCCCGATGCGCGCGGTGTTCGAGACCCTCGGCATGCACGATGTGGTGGCGAAGTCCTTCGGGTCTTCCAACCCCTACAACATGGTGCGCGCCACGTTCGACGCCCTCAAGAACCAGGACAGCCCGCGCTCGGTCGCGGCCCGTCGCGGCATCAAGGTGTCGCAGCTCCAGTCCCGCCGCCGCGTCGAAGACGCGGAAGCGACGGACTGAGCGTCGGATTAGGAGCGCGCCATCATGAGCGACAAGACAGTCACCGTGGAGCAGATCGGCTCGCCGATCCGCCGCCCGTTCGACCAGGAAGCAACCCTGGTCGGGCTCGGGCTGAACAAGCGGCATCGCCGCTCCACCCTCAAGGATACCCCGGCCGTGCGCGGCATGATCGCGAAGGTCGCCCACCTCGTCCGCGTGGTCGAGTGAGGAGCGGGACATGAATCTCGAAGACATCAGGGACAACCCCGGCGCCCGCAAGAAGCGCATGCGGGTGGGTCGGGGCATCGGTTCCGGCAAGGGCAAGACCGCCGGTCGCGGCGTGAAGGGCCAGAAGGCCCGGACCGGCGTGGCCATCAAGGGGTTCGAGGGTGGCCAGATGCCGCTGCATCGGCGTCTGCCGAAGCGTGGCTTCCACAACATCTTCCGCCTCGACTACAACGAGGTCTCCCTGGGTAAGATCCAGGCGGCCGTCGAAGCCGGCAAGCTCGATGCCGGCCAGCCGGTGACCGAGGCGGCCCTGGTTGCCGCCGGCGTGCTGCGCCGGGCCAAGGACGGTGTCCGCGTGCTCGGCACCGGCGAGCTGTCTGCCAAGGTGACGCTGGAAGTGGCCTATGCCACCAAGTCCGCCGTCGCCGCGGTGGAGAAGGCCGGCGGCTCCGTGACGGTTCTGGCGGCTCCGGCCGTCGCCGAAGCGGAGTGATCCGGGCGGCCGGCTTGTCCGGTCGCATCGGTTTGAACAAGCGGCCGGGCGCGCCCGGCCGTTTTTCGCATGGGGACCAAGGTGCGTCGTCTCGCCTCAATCCTCCCGCGATCTCGCGTTTGGGGACGGATTAGCATGCAGGTTGCGTCAACCTGACGATCCGGCTCTAGCAACCTGGCCCAAGGCCGGGTATCTGCATTTCCGGGCGATGCTCCGGTGCCGCCGGATGCGGGAAGGATTTTCGACCCGGGGTGGGTGGACGCACAGGCGTCCTGGCTCGGCCGCGGTTGGGATCCCGAACCATCGGCAAGAAAACGCCTGTCGATCCGCATTGATCGGATCCGCGCACTAGGCACCCGCGAATCGCGCCCTCATATAAGGGCTGCCCCAAACCGGGCGGCGTCCAGCGGAGCAAGGCATGGTCTCGGCGGCGGAACAACTCGCGGCGAACCTCAATTTCGGAGCCCTCGGCAAGGCCGAGGAGCTCAAGAAGCGCATCTGGTTCACTCTCGGCGCGCTCATCGTCTATCGGCTGGGCACCTACATCCCCATGCCCGGAATCAATCCGGACGCGCTGGCTGATGTGTTCAAGAACGCGCAGCAGGGGATCATCGGCCTCTTCAACATGTTCTCGGGCGGCGCCGTGGAGCGCATGGCCATCTTCGCCCTGAACATCATGCCGTACATCTCGGCCTCCATCATCATCCAGCTGCTGACCAGCGTCTCGCCGACGCTGGAGGCGCTGAAGAAGGAAGGCGAGGCGGGCCGCAAGCAGCTCAACCAGTACACCCGCTACCTCACCGTGGTCCTGGCCGTGTTCCAGGCTTACGGTATCGCGGTGGGCCTGGAAGGCTCGGGCAGCGTGGTGGCCGATCCCGGCTGGTTCTTCCGAATCACCACGGTGATCACCCTCACCGGCGGCACCATGTTCCTGATGTGGCTGGGTGAGCAGATCACCTCGCGCGGCATCGGCAACGGCACCTCACTGATCATCTTCGGCGGCATCGTCGCGGAACTGCCGGGCGCCTTCGTGCGCACCCTTCAGCTCGGCCGTGAAGGTGCCATCTCCACGCCGCTGATCTTGGCGGCGCTGGTGCTGGCTGTGGTGGTCATCGCGTTCATCGTGTTCATGGAGCGGGCCCAGCGCAGGCTGCTGATCCAGTATCCCAAGCGCCAGGTGGGCAACCGCATCTATGAGGGCCAGTCCTCGCACCTGCCCTTGAAGCTGAACACCTCGGGCGTCATCCCCCCGATCTTCGCCTCGTCCCTGCTGCTGATCCCGACCACCATCGCCAGCTTCCTGCAGGGATCGGGTCCGGAATGGCTGCAGACCATCACCACCCACATCGGGCACGGCCGGCCGGCCTATATGGTGCTCTATGTGCTGCTGATCGTGTTCTTCTGCTTCTTCTACACCGCGATCGTGTTTAATCCGGTGGAGACGGCGGACAACCTGAAGAAGCACGGCGGCTTCATTCCCGGCATCCGTCCGGGTGAGCGGACCGCCGAGTACATCGATTATGTGCTCACGCGCATCACGGTGGTGGGAGCAGCCTACATTGCGGCGGTTTGCCTCTTCCCCGAACTGCTGATTTCCTACGCCTCGCTTCCGTTCTATTTCGGAGGGACATCGCTGCTCATCGTGGTCAGTGTGACCATGGATACGGTGTCCCAGATCCAGGGGCATCTGTTGGCCCACCAGTACGAAGGTCTGGTCAAGAAGGCCAAGCTGCGCGGAGGGAGGAGAAGATAATATGAGGCTGGTGCTGCTCGGGCCGCCCGGGGCGGGTAAGGGAACCCAGGCACAACGGCTGGTCGCCCGTCATGGGATCGTCCAGCTCTCCACCGGCGACATGCTGCGCGCCGCCGTGGCCGCCGGTACACCGGTGGGCCTGAAGGCGAAGGCGGTCATGGATGCCGGCGGCCTCGTCTCCGACGAGATCGTGATCGGCATCATCGCCGAGCGCCTCGATTCGCCGGATGCGAAGAACGGCTTCATCCTGGATGGCTTCCCGCGCACGGTGGCGCAGGCCGAGGCCCTCGACCAGCTCCTTGCCAGCAAGGGCCTCAAGCTCGATGCGGTGATCGAGCTGGTGGTGGATCAGGAGAAGCTGGTGAACCGCATCCTCAACCGCGCCGCCGAGGCCCAGGCCAAGGGCGAAGCGGTGCGCAAGGATGACGATCCGGTGGTCTTCAAGACCCGCCTGGAGGCCTACAACCGCGATACGGCGGTGGTGGCGCCCTATTACAAGGCGCGCGGCCAGCTGAAGCAGATCGACGGCATGGCGCCCATCGATCAGGTCACCGCCGCCATCGACGGGGTGCTCGCTGAAGCGGCGTGATGCCATGGAGGGTCTTCGCCGCGCCATCGGCGAGATCCTTCTGGATCACTGGGATCCCATCGGGGTCGCGGGGGAAGCCGCGGCTCGCGATGGGTATGAAAGCTACGTCCCGGCATTGCCGGGCTGGTTGCAGCGGGGGCCAGCGCTGATGTTCTGGCCGGCCGCCTTTTTCATGTTGAGCAGGTGGACATGGGCCTTTGGGGCGATGCCACGCGGGCTCGGGTTATCGGCGAACTGCTCTTTGGCCTGGGTGTGCGCTGACGGGTTGGTTCAGCCGCCCCCGGCAAACGGGCCGGGCGCATCGGATGGCGCCGCACGGCAGGCGTTGCGAGGGTAGGGACCGGCAAGGCGGCCGATTCGCGGCATGCAACTTCCCGCCAGCCACCAACTGGTTGGGCATCCCTTGCCGTGCCCGTAAGGGCGGGTCAGCAGGGTCAACAGCAAGATCCGGGCCGTTGGTTCGCGCGCAGCTCTTGACGTTTCCTTAAATCCCGGCTATGGGCACTCCCTCGCTTCGGAATTGGTGCCGTTCGGTCCGCCCGAAAGGGTCGGGCAGGGCGGCTGCTTTGTCGTATCTGAGGCGTTTCCTTTTCCCTCGCAAGGGCCGGCCTCCACCGGACGCGGGGATCATTCCGCCGGAGCGTGCCGCAAGGCCGCCGGCGTCACATGGAGAGAGCAGTGGCTCGTATTGCAGGCGTCAACATCCCGACCAACAAGCGCGTCATCATCGCGCTCCAGTACATCCACGGCATCGGCGCGAAGAATGCCGAGGAGATCGTGACCAAGGTCGGTATTCCGGCCGAGCGCCGCGTGAACCAGCTCACCGACCAGGAAGTGCTGCAGATCCGCGAGACCATCGACCGCGACTACGTGGTGGAAGGTGACCTGCGCCGCGAAGTGGCCATGAACATCAAGCGGCTGATGGACCTCGGCTGCTATCGCGGCCTGCGTCATCGTCGCGGCCTGCCGGTGCGTGGTCAGCGGACCCACACAAATGCCCGCACCCGCAAGGGCCCGGCGAAGCCCATCGCCGGCAAGAAGAAGTGATCGGTCGCAAGACCCTTTGAAAGGAGAGGCCGGCCTTGCCGGCCTCGTCCGTTGTCCGGCCCCGCAAGGGCCATCCCGAGCGCCTGGAGCTACGGGCGCGCCTGAAGGATCAAAAGTAGAATGGCTAAGGAAGCTACCCGCGTTAAGCGCCGCGAGCGCAAGAACATTGCCTCGGGCGTGGCGCATGTGAACGCCTCGTTCAACAACACCATGATCACCATCACCGACGCCCAGGGCAACACCATCTCCTGGTCCTCGGCCGGCGCCATGGGGTTCAAGGGTTCGCGCAAGTCCACCCCGTACGCCGCGCAGGTGGCGGCCGAGGACGCGGCCCGCAAGGCGGCCGAGCACGGGATGCGCACCCTTGAGGTGGAAGTCTCCGGCCCCGGTTCGGGACGTGAGTCCGCCCTGCGCGCGCTGCAGGCGGCGGGTTTCCTCGTCACCTCCATCCGCGACGTGACGCCGATCCCGCACAACGGCTGCCGTCCGCGCAAGCGCCGTCGCGTCTGATCTGTTCTTCGGTTCGCCGCGGGGCTCATGCCCTGCGGATCGTCTGCCCGGTTTCTCCTCCCCGATCGGGACGGGCCCGGCCTCCGGTTGAGGCTTAAGACCCCGGCAGCTGCCGTGGCCCGGCGAGAAAGCAAGGTGAAGCAAGTGATTCAGAAGAACTGGCAAGAGCTGATCAAGCCCGAGAAGCTGCAGGTCAATCCCGGTCACGATCCCAAGCGCTTCGCGACCGTGATTGCCGAGCCGCTGGAGCGTGGCTTCGGTATGACGCTGGGCAATGCCCTGCGCCGCATCCTGCTGTCGTCGCTTCAGGGCGCGGCCGTGACGTCGATCCACATCGACGGCGTGCTGCACGAGTTCTCGTCCATTCCCGGCGTGCGTGAAGATGTCACCGACATCATCCTCAACGTGAAGGATGTGGCCATCCGCATGCAGGGCGATGGCCCCAAGCGCATGGTGGCCAAGAAGACTGGCCCGGGCGTGCTCCTGGCCGGCGACATCCAGACCGTGGGCGACGTGGCCATCCTCAACCCGAACCTGCCCATCTGCACCCTCGACGAGGGCGCGGAGCTGCGGATCGAGTTCACGGTGGACACCGGCAAGGGCTATGTCGCCGCCGACCGCAACCGGCCCGAGGACGCGCCGATCGGCCTGATCCCGATCGACAGCCTCTATTCGCCGGTGCGCAAGGTCTCCTACAAGGTCGAGAACACCCGTGAGGGCCAGATCCTCGACTATGACAAGCTGACGCTCCAGATCGAGACCAACGGCTCGATCACGGCCGAGGACGCGCTCGCCTATGCGGCGCGCATCCTGCAGGACCAGCTGGAGATCTTCGTCAACTTCGAGGAGCCCAAGCGCGAGAGCGAGACCACCGCGATCCAGACGCTGCCGTTCTCCCCGGCGCTGCTGAAGAAGGTGGACGAGTTGGAGCTGTCCGTGCGCTCGGCCAACTGCCTGAAGAACGACAACATCGTCTACATCGGCGACCTGATCCAGAAGAGCGAGACGGAGATGCTCCGCACGCCCAACTTCGGACGGAAGTCGCTCAACGAGATCAAGGAAGTGCTCGCCTCCCTCGGCCTGCATCTGGGCATGGAAGTGCCCGGCTGGCCGCCGGAGAATATCGAAGAGCTGGCGAAGCGCTTCGAAGAACACTACTGATCTGAACCTAAAGCGGCCCGAGCCGCGCCACCGATCGCCGGCTCGTCCGTCGCCATATTTCAGGAGTTCGCCGTCATGCGTCACGGCAAGGTACATCGCAAGTTCAACCGCACCTGGGAGCATCGCAAGGCGATGTTCTCCAATCTCGCGGGCGCTCTCATCACCCACGAGCAGATCGTGACCACCCTGCCCAAGGCGAAGGATCTTCGCCCGGTGGTGGAGAAGCTGGTGACCCTCGCCCGTCGCGGCGATCTCCACGCCCGCCGTCAGGCGATCGCGGAGCTGAAGGACGTCACCATCGTCAAGAAGCTCTTCGACGTGCTCGCGCCCCGCTACAAGGAGCGTCCGGGTGGATACACCCGCATCATCAAGGCCGGTTTCCGCTACGGCGACAACACGGCCATGGCGGTGATCGAGTTCGTGGATCGTGACGTGGACGCCAAGGGCGCCGCTGATCACGCCCGCACCGCTGCGGCGGCGGAAGCCGAGGCGGCCTGAGCAATAGACGACCCATCCGGCGTGGCGCTTTCCGTTCCGCGCCGGATGTGATGCCATGGGGTCTTGTCCCGTGGATCGTCTCTCAAGCTCCGGAGCTGCCGATCGTGCGTTACGATATCGAGGCGGATTGGCAGCTTCTCAATACCTGCAATTACAGGTGCGACTATTGCTTTTTCCCGGGCGAGGTCCTGGGCGAAAAGACGGTGCGGCACGGCACCCCGGATGAGTGGGCGGATGCGTTCTCCGCCACCGGGCTGACCTTCCTCCTGCACCTCACCGGCGGCGAGCCCTCGGCCTATCCCGATTTCGTGGATCTGTGCGCCGCGCTCACCCGGCACCATTTCATCTCCCTGAACAGCAACCTGACCCAGGCATCGCTTGGCGATTTCGCGCGGCGGATCGATCCCGCGCGGGTCAGCGTCATCAATGCGGGCCTTCACCCGGACGAGCGCATGCGCCGGCGGGGGCTGGAGATCTTCAACCGGAATCTGGCGCTGCTGCACGAGGCGGGATTTTCCGTCTTCGCGTCCGTGGTGGCGACGCCGCAGGTGCTGGCGAACGCCGACGAGGTCGCGCGCCAGGTCACGGTGCCGGGGCTGGTGCCAGTTCCCAAGCTGCTGCGGGGCAGCTATCGCGGCCGGACGTATCCCGATGCCTATGATGCGGCCGAGCGGGCGGCCTTCCGGGCCATGAGCCGGCGTGCCCGGTCGGCCTATGGCGAGTGGCGCGCGGCACGGTCCGAGCCGCCGACGGTCGATCCGTTCGCCGACGACAACTTTCTCGACGGCACGCCGACATTCCGGGGCACGGTGTGCGCGGCCGGAAGCCGCTTCGTGCGGATCGAGCCGCAGGGGGATGTGTTCCGCTGCGGCTCGGACACCGCGCTGCAGGGCAATATTCTCGCCGGCACGTTCGCGCCGCTCACCGGGCCGCGCCCCTGCGACTCAGGCTACTGCTTCTATTTCTGCCGCAAATATACCGACCCGAAGTACACCCACCGGACTGACGCGGGGCCACGGGCGGATCCACCGGTGTCGGGGCGACAGTCCTTGGTTCCGCCGCATTTGGTGAAGCGAGTAGGCACCGCCCTGCAGCGCATGCTGGGGCGGTGACGGGTAGCTTCCGGCGGGCGCCGCCGCGGCGCGGAACGGCAGGCGGGGCGGGATGCTCCGGCCACAGGCGTTAGGACGACCATTGGCTGCCGCGCCCGGTTCAGCCGGGCGGGCTTGGCTTTGAATTACGGGTTCAAGCGATGAAACGACAGTTCGCATTCACGCTCCTTCTGCTGTGCTCCGCCGCCGTGGGGGCGGCTGCCATGGCGGCCGGCGCGGGGCCGGGTGAAGCGCCCGCGCGCGCCGCCAGCGTCCCGCTCCGGGTCGAGGCGCAGGCGCAGATCCAACCGCAGGTGCCGGCCTCCGCCGCCGAGGTGAAGCTCTCGTTTGCGCCCATCGTGGCGCGCACCGCGCCGGCGGTGGTCAATGTCTATGCCCAGAAGGCCGCCCAGCAGCGGGCCAATCCCATTTTCGACGACCCGTTCTTCCGCCGGTTCTTCGGCGGCCAGGGTGGCCCCGGCCTGCGCGCGCCGGAGCGGGTGCAGCGCTCCCTGGGGTCGGGGGTGGTGGTGGACCCCTCGGGCATCGTGGTCACCAATTTCCATGTCATCGAGGGGGCGGACGAGATCCGCATCGCCCTCAACGACCGGCGCGAATACGAGGCAGAAGTGCTGCTGCGCGACCAGCGCACTGACCTTGCCGTGCTCCGCATCAAGACCGAGGCCAAGGAGACCTTCGCGTCCATCGAGCTCGGCAATTCGGACGAACTGGCCGTGGGCGACCTGGCGCTGGCCATCGGCGATCCCTTCGGCGTCGGCCAGACGGTGACGCAGGGCATCATCTCCGCGCTGGCGCGGACCCAGGTGGGGATCTCCGACTACCAGTTCTTCATCCAGACCGACGCGGCGATCAATCCCGGCAATTCCGGCGGTGCGCTGGTGGACATGGCGGGCCGGCTGGTGGGCATCAACAGCGCCATCTATTCGCGCTCGGGCGGCTCCATCGGCATCGGCTTCGCCATTCCGGTGAACATGGTGCGGGTGGTGGTGGAGCAGGCCAAGGGCGGCTCCAAGTCGGTGCGCCGGCCCTGGCTCGGGGCAAAGCTCCAGCGGGTCACGCCCGACATCGCCGAAAGCCTCGGCCTGCCGCGTCCCACCGGTGTGCTGGTGCAGGACGTGGTGGCCCACAGCCCGGCCGCCAAGGCGGGCCTCAGGCTGGGGGACCTCATCGTCGCGGTGGAGGGGCAGCCCATCGACGACCCCGAGTCCCTCAACTACCGCTTCGCCACCCGGCCCATCGGCGGCAAGGCGGCGCTGGCGGTCAACCGCGGCGGCAAGGAGGTGAGCCTCGTGGTGGTGCTGGAGGGCGCGCCGGAGACCGTACCGCGCGACGAACTGGTGGTGCGTGCCCGCTCGCCCTTCACCGGCGCCACGGTGGTGAACCTGTCACCGGCGGTGGCCGAGGAACTGAAGGTGGATGCCAACGCCACCGGCGTGGTGATCTACGACGTGGACGACAATTCCCCCGCCGCCGCCGCCGGCTTCAAGCCCGGCGACGTGCTGGTCGAGGTGAACGGCGAGAAGGTCGCCCGGACCCGCGACCTGGAGCAGATGGTTCGCACGCCGCTCCGGGCCTGGCGGGTGACGGTGGGCCGCGCCGGGCGCACCATCACCGCTCTGCTGCCGGGCTGAGTCGCCTTGGCTCTGCGCCCTGAGTGACCCTCGCCGCCGCCGGTCGCAGGCGGGGCGGGGGCTTGAAACCTGACCGAGAGGACGAGAGACAACGCCCATGGCCGATCTGTTCGAGGCGGCGGGACTGGGCAGCGATGTGCCGCGCCCGCTCGCCGACCGGCTGCGGCCGGCCAAGCTGTCCGAAGTGGTGGGCCAGGACCATCTGGTCGGGCCGGACGGCGTGCTCACCCGCATGCTGGAGACGCGCTCGCTCGGCTCCCTCATCCTGTGGGGGCCGCCCGGCACGGGCAAGACCACGGTGGCGCGGCTGCTCGCTTCCGCCACCGACCTGCATTTCGAGCAGATCTCGGCCATCTTCTCCGGCGTGGCCGACCTCAAGAAAGTGTTCGAGCAGGCCCGCGCCCGCCGTCTGGTGGGCAAGGCGACGCTTCTGTTCGTGGACGAGATCCACCGCTTCAACCGTGCCCAGCAGGACAGCTTCCTGCCGGTGATGGAGGACGGCACCGTCACCCTGGTGGGCGCCACCACCGAGAACCCGTCCTTCGAGCTGAACGCCGCGCTGCTGTCCCGCGCCCGCGTGCTGGTGTTCAAGTCGCTGGATGCGGACGCCATCGCCCGCCTGCTGACGCGGGCGGAGGAGGTGGAGGGCAAGGCCCTGCCGCTCACCGAGGATGCCCGCTTCGCCCTGCTCAACATGGCGGACGGCGACGGGCGGGCCTCCCTCACCCTCGCGGAGGAGGTATGGCGCGCGGCGCGGCCGGGGGAGGTGTTCGACGTGGCGGCGCTGGCCGACGTGGTGCAGCGCCGCGCGCCCATCTACGACAAGAGCGAGGACGGCCACTACAACCTCATCTCCGCCCTGCACAAGGCGGTGCGCGGCTCGGATCCCGACGCGGCGCTTTATTATTTCGCCCGCATGCTGGATGCCGGAGAGGCGCCCCTGTTCCTCGCCCGGCGCATTGTGCGCATGGCGGTGGAGGACATCGGCAATGCCGATCCGCAGGCGCTTGTGGTCTGCAATGCGGCCAAGGACGCCTTCGACTTCCTCGGCTCGCCGGAGGGGGAACTGGCCCTGGCGCAGGCGGTGGTCTACGTGGCCACCGCGCCCAAATCGAACGCGGTCTACAAGGCGTTCTCGGCGGCCAAGCGGGCGGCCAAGGAGGGCGGCTCGCTGATGCCGCCTAAGCATATCCTCAACGCCCCCACCAAGCTGATGAAGGGCGAGGGCTACGGCGCCGGCTATCGCTACGACCATGACCAGCCGGATGCCTTCTCCGGCCAGAACTATTTCCCCGAGGCCCTCGGCCGGCAGAGCTTCTACCATCCGGTGGAGCGCGGCTTCGAGCGCGAGATCAGGAAGCGCATGGACTATTGGGCGCGCCTGCGGGCCGAGCGCGGGGAACCGTGACGGCGCGCCGCCAATGCGCGGGGCGCCGCTCTGGCGTATGCTTGCCGGACACAGGAAGCCGGCCATGACCACGCTGATGCGCCAACTCATCGAGAGGCTCGAAGCCCTGCCCGATGCCGTGCAGGATGCGCTCCCCCGTGAATTCCTCTCGGTGCTCGAAGGGGAGGTCTATGTGCTCACCCCCAGCAGGAGGAGGTGCGCAAGGCGCTGGAGGACGGCGAGCCCAACGCGAGCCCACAGGAAGTCGAGGCCTTCTTCGCGCGCTTCCGCGGATGAGGATC
The DNA here is from genome assembly GCA_000017645.1 of Xanthobacter autotrophicus Py2. Classification (NCBI taxonomy): domain Bacteria; kingdom Pseudomonadati; phylum Pseudomonadota; class Alphaproteobacteria; order Hyphomicrobiales; family Xanthobacteraceae; genus Xanthobacter; species Xanthobacter versatilis. The sequence goes on along the minus strand of CP000781.1, from coordinate 5,294,811 downwards.
GTTTTCCGCGCGCGGGCCCTGCGGCATCTGCGTGAGATCGAGCACCATATCGGCCAAGACAATCCGAAGGCGGCGGCGCGTGTGATCGTCCGGCTCGAAACAGCCATCAACACCCTTGCCGATCATCCCTTTTCCGCCCTGCCGGGACTGTACGCGGAACACGCCGGCTCACCGTTTCCGGCAGCCCCTACCTTGTGGTCTATCGCGTCGGAGACGATGAAGTCACCATCCTCGCCGTGCTCCATGCCGTGCGGCACATTCGTTCCTGACCCTCGCCCGGACTGGCCATGACCTTCACCCTTCCTCCCGCTCTTGTCGTCTTCCTCGGTGCCGGCCTGGGTGGTGTCGTGCGCCACCTCGTCAACATGACGGTGCCCAAGCTGCTGGGTACCGGATTTCCCTTCGCCACCTTCCTCATCAATGTGTCCGGCAGCTTCCTCATGGGGTTGATGGTCGGATATCTGGCGTTCAAGGACGGCGAGTTCTGGAACCAGACCATGCGGCTGTTCCTGACCACCGGCATCCTCGGCGGCTACACCACCTTCTCCACCTTCTCGCTGGATTTCTTCCTGCTCATGGAGCGCGGCGCCTACAGTTCCGCCTTCGCCTATGCGGTCGGCTCGGTGGCGCTCGCCTTCATCGCCGTGTTCGTCGGCATCGCCGTCATGCGCGCGCTGACGTGACGGACGGCGCCGGTTGCTCTATTGCTGCCGTTCCGGTTCCAGGCGCTGTTTAAAGGACATTTTGATCCATGGCCGTCGCGATGAAGACCGTGGCCGAGGACGAGGCTGGCATGCGCCTCGACCGCTGGTTCAAGGTCCATTTTCCTGATCTCTCCTTCGGCCACCTGCAGAAGCTGGTGCGCACCGGGCAAGTGCGCGTGGACGGGGGACGGGTGAAGACTTCGTCCCGCGTCGAGCCCGGCCAGAGCGTGCGCATTCCCCCCCTGGGCGACGAGCCGCAGGACGAACCGGCCGGAAAGCCGGGCGCCGCGGGCAAGGCGTCCGAAGCGGGCCGGGTTTCCGCGGGGGGCGAGGCCTCGGGTACCACAGAGGCGCCGGCCAAGCCGCGGCAATCCGCCAGCGCCGCCAAGCGCAAGGAGGACGAGGACCGCGCCTTCCTGAAATCCATCACCCTGTTCGAGGACAAGGACGTGATGGTGCTGAACAAGCCCTACGGCCTCGCGGTGCAGGGCGGCTCGGGCACCTACCGGCATATGGACGGCATCCTGGAGGTGCTGCGCGACAAGGACGGCCAGAAGCCGCGCCTCGTCCACCGCATCGACAAGGACACCTCCGGCTGCCTGCTGGTGGCCAAGACGCGGTTCGCCGCCTCGGTGCTGGCCAAGAGCTTCCGCTCGCGGGAGGCGCGCAAGGTGTATTGGGCGGTGGTGCCCGGCGTGCCCAAGCCCAAGCAGGGGCGCATCTCCACCTATCTCGCCCGCGACGAGGACGAGGAGAAGATGCGGGTCGCCCGCCATGGCGAGGACGAGGCGAGCCACGCGATCACTTATTATGCCGTAGTGGATCAGGCGGCGCAGAAGATGAGCTGGCTGTCGCTGAAGCCGGTGACAGGCCGCACCCACCAGCTGCGCGCGCACCTCGCCCATATCGGCCACCCCATCGTCGGCGACCCCAAGTATTTCGATATCGAGAACTGGGAACTGCCGGGCGGCCTGCAGAACCGCCTGCACCTTCTGGCGCGGCGGCTCGTTATTCCCCATCCGCGCGGGCAGGGGCTGATCGACGTGTCGGCGCCGCTCCCCCACCACATGGCGCAATCCTTCGCCGTGCTGGGCTTCGACGCGTCACAGTACGATCCCATCCTCGAGGCGCCGGAGGGATGAGGCGGCTCCTCGCCGTCGTCGCCGTCCTGCTATTGGCAGGCGGCGGCGTCCGCGCGGAGCCGGCGGGCCTTCTGGCCCTGTACCGGGAGTTGCAGACCGCGCAGGTCAACGGCTTCCCGCCCTATGAGATATCGGGCTCGGGCAGCGCTGCCACGGTGTCCGGCAGCATCCTCTACGGTGATCGCGCGAGCCTGGCGCTGACCCTGGACGAAGCCAATTTCTACCTCCGCATCGATGATCGCGGGGACGGGGAGGGCGCCACCCCCTTCGTCACCGAGGTGGCGGTCTGGTTCGATGCCGAGGGCTTCCCACTGCTCGGCCTCAGCGAACGCGGGCTGAAGGCGGGCGTGCCCTTCGCCGGGCGGGTGCGATTCTATTCGCGGGCGTCGGGGCGGTGGAACCTCGTGACCGACCAGGTCCTGCCACCCCTCGACCAGGACCTCTGCCGCACCGAGCCGCAGGAGGTGGACGAAAGCACCGCCGCCTGGGAGGGCCTCGGCCGCGTCGTCATCCTGCTGCCCCGGCGTGGCACCGACCTTGCCGCGTGGTGCGTGGGCCCGAGCCCGGTCGCGGGAACGGGGATGCTGCTGGCCTGGGACCGGGCGCAGGGGCAGTTCCGGAAGGGCAAGGCGCTCGCCGGCCCGCCGCCCTGGCCTGATGGTCCGGCCAAGCCCTAGATCGGCTCGAAATTCAGGTGCTTCCCGTCGGGACAAAGAAGGCTACGACCTTCGTCTAGTGTGCCGGGCGTTTGACGCGTCGCTTTCGCGTGCGGCTTGAAGTCGCCGTGTCTTTGCCTATGGTGCCCCGCCAAGGCCGTATGGCCAAAGAAGAAGCAACCCGAAAAGCGGCACCAGCCGCGCGCCCAGGGAAACGGTCTCCATGTCCTTCCTGCTCGCCCTCGCCCGGGGCATCGATGCCGTGAACATGCGCATCGGCAAGGCGGCCTCCTGGCTGATCCTTGTGGCCATCCTTGTCTCTGCGGCCAATGCCGTGGTGCGCAAGCTGTTCGACCTCAGCTCCAATTCCTGGCTGGAGCTGCAATGGGTGCTGTTCGCAGCGGTGTTCCTGCTGTGCGGGTCGTGGACGCTCATGGACAACGAGCACATCCGCATCGACATCGTGAATGCGCGCCTCAGCAAACGGGTGCGGGACGGCATCGACATCTTCGGGCACGTCTTCTTCCTGTTGCCCTTCTCCATCCTGCTGTTGTGGACCTCCTGGCCCTTCTTCATGGCGTCCTGGTCCATCAACGAGCAGTCGCTGAATGCCGGCGGCCTGCCGCAATGGCCGGCCAAGCTTCTGGTGCCGGTGGGCTTCTTCTTCCTGACGCTGCAGGGCTTCTCCGAGCTGATCAAGCGCATCGCCATCTTTACCGGGCGGATGGAGGACCCCAACGAGCGGGAGGGCGGCAGCCACGCGGCGCTCGCGGCCGAGGCGGAGCGCCTGCTGGCCGAGGTGGAGGTTCCCGGCGCCGGAACGCCTGTCGTCCCGGCCACTCCCACCGCCCCCAAGCACTGACGGAGCGCGAGACATGATCAACGCCCGCCTCCTGAAGGCGCGTTTCGTCGCCGCCGCGCTCCTGCTCGCCCTGGTGCTCGCCGTGGTCCTGCCCGACGTGGCCTTCGCCGCCGAGCCGGGGTTCCGCGGCTGGTTCGTCCACAACATGGCGCCCATCATGTTCGGCGCGCTGGTGGTGTTCCTGCTGCTGGGCTACCCGGTGGCCTTCTCGCTGGCCGCCAACGGCCTCATCTTCGCGCTGGTCGGCATCTGGCTCGGCCTGTTCGAGCCCAAGTTCCTGCAGGCGCTGCCCGAACGCGTCTACGGCACCATGAACAACGAGGTGCTGCTGGCAGTCCCCTTCTTCACCTTCATGGGGCTCATCCTCGAGCGCTCCGGCATGGCGGAGGACCTGCTCGACACCATCGGGCAGGTGTTCGGCTCCATCCGCGGCGGCCTCGCCTATGCGGTGATCTTCGTGGGCGCTCTGCTGGCTGCCACCACCGGCGTGGTGGCGGCCTCGGTGATCTCCATGGGCCTCATCTCCCTGCCGATCATGCTGCGCTACGGCTACGACCGGCGCGTGGCCTCGGGCGTCATCGCCGCCTCGGGCACGCTGGCGCAGATCATTCCGCCCTCCCTCGTGCTCATCGTCATGGCCGACCAGCTGAACCGCTCGGTGGGCGACATGTATGAGGGCGCCTTCGTGCCGGGCCTGCTGCTCGCCTGCCTTTATGCGCTCTACATCTTTCTGGTCTCTACCATCTTCCCGAGCGCCGCACCCGGCCTGCCGCTGGAAGCCCAGACCCTGCGCGACCCGGAACAGAAGATCGTGCCCTCCCGCGTCCTCGGCGCCATCGCCGCGGCCGGCTTCGCCTTCCTGATCGCCACCGGTTCCCTGCCGCATCTCACCACAGGCCTCATCCCCGGCGTCGCCAACACGGCGGTGTGGGGCGTGGTGGCTTTCGTGCTGCTCTATTTCATCATGTCGGGAACGGCGCGGCTGCTGACGCCCTCGCTCTTCATCGCGCTCTCCCTGTCCATCGCCGGCGCCATCTTCCTGATGACGGAAACCGGGGTGAAGTTCGGCGCCGACTTTGTGGTGCTCACCATGTCCGCCACCGTGGGCTTCGCCTTCGTGGTGGCGGTGATCAACCGCGTGTTCCGCCTCGGCCTCCTGTCGAAGCTGGCGGAGCAGGTGGTGTTCGTGATGGTGCCACCGCTGGCGCTCATCTTCCTGGTGCTGGGCACCATCTTCATCGGCGTCGCCACGCCGACCGAGGGCGGCGCCATGGGCTCGGTGGGCGCGCTCATCCTCGCTTTCGCCCGTGGCCGGCTGAAGTTCGACCTGATGCGGCAGGCCACCTATTCCACTGCCAAGCTCTCCGCCTTCGTGCTGTTCATCCTGCTCGGCGCGCGCGTGTTCTCGCTCACCTTCTACGGGGTGGACGGCCACAAGTGGGTGGAGGAACTGCTGGTGTCGCTGCCCGGCGGGCAGATGGGCTTCCTCATCGCGGTGAACGCGCTGGTGTTCGTGCTGGCCTTCTTCCTCGATTATTTCGAGCTGGCCTTTATCATCATCCCGCTGCTGGGGCCGGCGGCCGACAAGCTCGGCATCGACCTCATCTGGTTCGGCGTGATGCTGGCGGTGAACATGCAGACCTCGTTCATGCATCCGCCCTTCGGCTTCGCCCTGTTCTTCCTGCGCTCGGTGGCGGCCAAGGTGCCGTACATCGACCGGGTGACGGGCAAGCTGATGCAGCCGGTCACCACCGGCCAGATCTATTGGGGCGCGGTGCCGTTCGTCTGCATCCAGCTGGTCATGGTGGCCCTCATCATCCTGTTCCCCGGCATGGTGACCCACTACAAGAGCGGCAGCGTCCAGCTCGACCAGAACCAGATCCAGCAGCAGTTCGAGAACCTGTCTCCCGGCCTCGACGCGGCACCGCCCCCGCCGCTGGACCTCGGCTTCGGCAAATAGGATCGGCGCCCTTGCCCTGCTAAGGGCGCATTCGGATCGGACATCACGAGGTGGACAAACGTGAAGCGGACGGCATGACGCCGGCCGCTTCCTCGTGCATTTGTGGTGCATGTCCCACGGTGCCGATTCGCGGCGGTGCGCCGCGCGCGTGGAGGTGAATTGAATGAACTCCAGGCCCGACTTCTGTCCCGGCTGCGGGGCGCAGGTCTACCCGGAGGAGGCCAGTTGCCCCTTCTGCGGCCGCAAGCTTCACACCAGCTTCCTGATCCCCTTCCTGGTGGGGCTCGGCGGCACGGCGGTGGCTGTGGCATCCGGCGGCCTTGTGTGGTGGGTCATGTCGGCGCCTCCCGCGGAGCCTGAGGCCGGTGCGCCCCAGAGCGCGGTGGTCGCGCCCGCCCAACCGGCGCCGCAAGCCGCCTTGCCTCCGCCTGCCGCCACGGCCCAGACCGCTCCCGCTGTCCCGGCGCCCCAGGCCGGGAGCGGGCAGGGCGGTACCCAGGAAGCCTCGCTGCCGCTGCCGACGGTGAGCAGCCCGGTCACCCCGCCGCCGGTGGACGCCACCGCGCGCCGGGCGTTCGCCAAGAGCAAGCAGGAGAGTTTCGCCCAGAACGGCCTCGACCTCACGGTCACCGCCGGGGGCGAGGACGCGACCATCCTCACCATCAAGTTCAACTTCCCGGCGAAGACGGCGGCGGAGCTGATCGTCTCGGGTCCCTTCCCCAAGCAGTGCGAGCAGCGGGGCTTCCGCCAGGTCCTGTTCGTGGACCCGTCGGACATCACATGGGTATATGATGTGGCGACCCAGCAGATGACCCAGAAATGACCCCACCCGAGAGCGACGCCGAGCCCGCCCCCGATGCCGCGCCCCTGAAGCTGGTGCTGTTCGATTGCGACGGCACGCTGGTGGACAGCCAGCACATGATCGTCGCCGCCATGCGCGACGCCCATGCGGCCCACGGCGTGCCGCTGCCGGGACGGGACCGGTTGCTCTCGGTGGTGGGGCTTTCCCTGCCGGAGGCCTTTGCCATGCTCTCGCAGGGTGACCTCGCCTATCCCATCGAGGCGCTGGTGGACGCTTATCGCAATGCCTTCACCCGGCTACGCAATGCCGAGCCGCCCGAGCCCATGTTCGACGGCGCCTGGGAGGTGCTGGACACCCTGCGCCGGCGCGACGACGTGGTGCTGGGCATGGTCACCGGCAAGGCGCGGCGCGGGGTGGACCGGGTGCTCAAGGCCCATGACATGGAAGGCTGGTTCGCCACCATCCAGACCGCCGACGACGCCCCCTCCAAGCCCCATCCGGCCATGGTGTTCCAGGCCATGAAGGAGATCGGCGCGCGCCCGGAGGAGACGGTGGTGGTCGGCGACACCACCTATGACGTCTCCATGGCGCTGCAGGCGGGGGCCTCCGCCCTCGGCGTCGGCTGGGGCTATCACGAGGTGGCGGCGCTGGAGCGGGCCGGGGCGGACCATATCGTCCACCGGTTCGACGAGGTGCCCGCCGCCATCTTCGATCTTCTGGCGCGCCGTCGCGCCATCGCCGGATAGGAGGCGGATCATGGGTGATCCCTCAGGGGCCGATCCCGCCGGCCCCCAGACCATGCGCGATTTCCTGGAGGGCATCGAGGAGCCGGTGGCGGGGGACGATCCCATCGCCCGGGCCCGCGCCGCCCAGCGCACGCCGCTGCCGAAACGCTTCTATACCGATGTCAGCGTCGGCGAGGCGGACGGCGGCTTCACCATCCTGCTCGACGGCCGGCCCGTACGCACCCCCGCGCGCGGCCTGCTGCTGGCGCCCACGCGCCCGCTGGCCGAGGCCATGGCTGCCGAATGGGCGGAGCAGGAGAAGGAGATCAACCCCTTCTTCATGCCGCTGACGCGCCTCGTGAACGTCGCCCTCGACCGGGTGGGGCCGGAGGCAGAGGCGGTGCGCGAGGAGGTGGTGCGCTATGCCGGCTCCGACATGCTGTTCTACCGGGCCGACAGCCCGCAGACGCTGGTGAAGCGGCAGGCAGAGCAGTGGGACCCGGTGCTCGACTGGTTGAGCGGCGCCCACGATGCCCGTTTCTTTCTGTCGGAAGGTATTCGCCACGTCACCCAGCCGGACACCTCGCTGGAGCGGGTGCGGGCGCTGGTGCCGCAGGCGCCGCTGAAGCTTGCTGCCGTGCATTCCATCACCACCCTCACCGGCTCCGCCCTGCTGGCGCTGGCGGTGGCGGAAGGCGCGCTCGACGCGGATGCCGCCTGGGCCGCCGCCCATGTGGACGAGGACTTCAACCGCGAGCAGTGGGGCGAGGACGAGATCGCCACCGCCCGCCGCGCCGCGCGCCGCACCGAGATGGACGCGGCTGCCCGGCTTCTCACGCTGATCACCTGATCGGGACGGCTGCCGGCGACGCCGGCGGCCAAAATCAGGGGGATCGGAACAGGTCTGGAATAGGGGATGGACGAGGACACCATCGCCGACCTCTTCAGCGCCTTCGGCCCGGTGCGCACGCGGCGCATGTTCGGCGGCAGGGGCCTTTATGCGGACGGGCTGATGTTCGCCATCGAGGTCGGGGGCACCCTCTATCTCAAAGCCGATGCCGACCACGCCGCCCTGCTTGAGAGCCGTGGCTCGGTCCCCTTTTCCTACCTTGCCAAGGGCGCCGTGCGCACCATGACCGGATTCTGGTCCGTGCCGGAGGCGGCGCTGGACGATGGCGACGACCTTGCCGTCCTCGCCCGCCGCTCCCTGGCCCTCGCCCGCGCGGCCGCTGCGCAAAAGCCGGTGAAGAAAACCGCAGCCCGACCCAAAAAGAAAACCCCGCGCGGCTGACCGGCGGGGTTGTTCCCTCGTGATCTGCCGGCACTCCCGAAGGTGCGTCGGCGACAGGCTCAGCCGGCCTTCACGCGCACCGGGCGCAGCAGGAAGGCGGGCAGGTGGCTCATGTCCGCGGGTTCGGCGGCGGGGGCGCGTTCACGCCGTGCCAGACGGGCCTCGGGACCATCCTCGCGGGCGGGACGACGGCCTCGCTCCTGCCGATCCGGACGCGGCGCGCGGGTTTCCGCCTCCGCGCGGGGTTCGCTGGCGCGCACCTCGCCTGCCGGGGCTTCGCGTTCGCGACGGGGTTCCCGCTCGCGACGGGGCTCACGCTCGGGACGCGGGGCGCGCTCCGCCCGGGGTTCCCGCTCCGGACGCGGCTCGCGGGCGACGCGGGGCTCGCGGTCGGCACGCGGTTCCCGCTCGGGACGGGGCTCCCGCTCCGCACGGGGCTCGCGCTCGGGACGGGCCTCGCGGGGCTCCTTCTCCACGCGGCGCTTGCCGCGCAGCCGGCCGCCATCCTCGCGGCGCTCCCGCCGCTCGGACGCGGGCGGGGCATCGCCGAGGGGGGCGCCGTGCCAGGGCACGGCGTTGCCGATCAGCTTTTCGATGGCCGTCACCGACTTGGCGTCGGTGTGGGTGACCAGCGTATAGGCCGTCCCGGCGCGGCCGGCGCGGCCGGTGCGGCCCACGCGATGCACATAGTCTTCCGAGTGGTGGGGCACGTCATAGTTGAAGACGTGGCTCACCGCCGGGATGTCGAGCCCGCGGGCCGCCACGTCGGATGCCACCAGAAGGGTGGCCTCGCCGGAGCGGAACTGGTCGAGGGCCTTGATGCGAGCGTGCTGGTCCATGTCGCCATGGAGCGCAACGGCGTTGAAGCCGTGCTTCTGCAGCGAGCGGTGCAGCACCGCCACGTCGCGCTTGCGGTTGCAGAAGATGATGCCGTTCTGCAGCCCGTCGCAATTGCGGATGAGCTCGCGCAGCACCTCGCGCTTGTCGTAGTCCTCCCGTCCGGAGGCGACCAGCATGTGGGTGACCGTGGCGGCGGTGGAGGCCGGCTTCGACACTTCCACTCGCACCGGATTGGACAGGAACTGCGACACCAGGCGCTGGATCTCCGGCGGCATGGTGGCCGAGAAGAACAGGGTCTGGCGGGTGAAGGGCACGAGCTTGCAGACGCGCTCGATGTCCGGGATGAAGCCCATGTCCAGCATGCGGTCGGCCTCGTCGATGACGAGCACCTCGATGCCGGACAGGAGCAGGCGGCCGCGCTCCACATGGTCGAGCAGGCGGCCGGGGGTGGCGATGAGCACGTCCACGCCGCGGAGCAGCTTGGAATCCTGGTCGCCGAAGGACACGCCGCCGATGAGCAGGGCGACGTTCAGTTTGTGGTTCTTGCCGTAGCGGGTGAAGTTCTCTTCCACCTGCGCCGCGAGCTCGCGGGTCGGCTCCAGGATGAGGGTGCGAGGCATGCGGGCGCGGGCCCGTCCGTGCTCAAGCAGCGTCAGCATGGGAAGGGTGAAGGCGGCAGTCTTGCCGGTGCCTGTCTGCGCGAGGCCGAGCACATCTCGGCGCGCCAGCACATGGGGGATGGCCTGGGCCTGGATGGGCGTCGGCTGCGTATAGCCGGTGTCAGCGACTGCCGCGAGGACCTTTTCGCTCAGGCCGAGTTCGGAAAATGACATTGCATCTTTTGGATGCGGCGGCGCGCCGCTGATCGAACGTCCCGTGCCGTACGGGCTCAGACGAGGGGTCGTCGGTCGGCGCGCTAGATTCGACATATCTCGGACGACGCATAGCAACATAAGAAAATTGTGCGCCGTGTCAATGTTTTCCGGCCTGATTCACGGATCAGTTGGAAATCACGCCCGCGAAACGCTCGATTGAACATCCATACCGCCAGCGGCATGCGCTGTCGGAATGCATGTGGGACGTGCCATGCGCGCGGGACACGTCTTGCGACTTGACCGCCGGGGCACCCCGCCGCAGGGATGACCCTCCTCATCCGGCGGATCTGATGCCCTTTCTTCTCGTCCTCGGCCTCGCGGCCTTCGCGAGCGCATTTTCCATGCGCGCCGTCGATCCGATGCTCAACATCCTCGCCGCCGACCTGAAGGTGACGCTGCAGGAGGTGGCGCTGCTCGCCAGCGCCTTCACCCTGCCTTACGCCACCATGCAGCTCTTGTTCGGCCCCATCGGCGATGCGGTGGGCAAGGTGCGGCTGATCCGCTTCAACCTCGCCATGCTGGCGGTGGGGCTCGCGGTCTCGGCGCTGGTTCCCGGCCACCGGGAGCTGCTGGCCGCCCGGGTGGTGTCGGGGGCGTTCGCGGGGGGCATCATCCCCGTGGTGCTGGCAACCGTAGGCGATCGTGTGCCGTACGATCAGAGGCCGGTGGCGCTCAGCCGGGTGCTGCTGGCCCTGGTGCTGGGCCAGCTGGTGGGTTCGGCGGCGGCGGGCTTCATCGCCGAATATGCCGGCTGGCGGCCGGTGTTCTGGTGCGCGTTCGCGGTGGCGGCGAGCGCGGCCCTGGCCGCCCTGGTCGGCATCAGCGAAGAGAGGGCGCGCCAGCCCCTGTCGTTCCGCGCGGCCCTCGCCCGCTACGGCACGGTGCTGAAAAACCCCTTGTCGCTGAAGGTGTATGCGGTGGTGGCGGTGGAAGGGGCGCTCACCTTCGGGGTGTTCCCGCTGGCGGCGCCGCTGATGGTGGAGCACGGCCTCGGCGATGCGGTGGAGGCCGGCCTGATGCTGGGCGCCTTCGCCATCGGCGGCGCCTTCTATACCTTCGCCGTGCCGGTCCTGGTGCGCCACCTGGGCCTTGCCGGCATGGTGGGGGTGGGCGCGGCCAGCGTGGGCGTGCTGCTCATGGGGGCGGCTGTCGGGCCGAGCCTTGCGGTGGTGATTGCTGTATTCGCCGCCGCGGGCTTTGCCTTCTACATGATCCACAACGTGTTGCAGATCCTTGCCACCGAGCTGTCGGCGGAGGCGCGGGGATCGGCGGTGTCGCTGTTCGCCTCCGCCTTCTTCGTGGGGCAGGCCGTGGGGGCCATCGTCCTGGCCCATGCGGCGGGACTTTTGGGAGCAGCGCCCGTGTTCGCGGTGGCGGGGCTGGGCATGCTGATCCTCGCCGTGCCCGCCAGCCTGCTGCCGCCGCGCAAGGCCAAGGTGACGACCGGCTGAGGGGGCGTCTTCAATTGGCTTCGCTCAAGCGCCGCGCGGGCTTGACCCATAGCCCTTGAGGCAAGCTCAAAGGCTATGGGGGTCAGATGTCGAGCAAGGCCTCGCCGGCGAAGGCGGCGCGCTCGGAGATAAAGGCGAAGCGCGCCTCGGGCCTGTTGCCCATGAGGCGTTCCACGAGGTCCGTGGTGGCCGCCTGCTCGGCATCCTCGATGGTGACACGCTGGAGCGTGCGCGTGCGCGGATCCATGGTGGTTTCCTTCAGCTGAGCCGGCATCATCTCGCCGAGACCCTTGAAGCGGCCCACCTCCACCTTGCCCTTGCCGGTGAATTCCTTCTTCAGCAGCTTTTCCTTGTGGGCGTCGTCCCGCGCATAGAGCGTCTTGGCGCCCTGGGTGATGCGGTAGAGCGGCGGCACGGCGAGGAAGAGGTGGCCGTCCTCGATCAGCTTCGGCATCTGCCGGAAGAAGAAGGTGACCAGCAGCGAGGCGATGTGCGCGCCGTCCACGTCGGCGTCGGTCATGATGATGACCTTCTCGTACCGCAGATCCGCGTCGCGATAATGGGAGAGCATGCCACAGCCCAGCGCCTGGCCGAGGTCGGCGAGCTGCTGGTTCTGGGCGAGCTTGTCCCGGGTGGCGCTGGCGACGTTCAGGATCTTGCCGCGCAGGGGCAGCACGGCCTGGGTCTTGCGGTCGCGTGCCTGCTTGGCCGAGCCGCCGGCCGAGTCGCCCTCCACGATGAAGATCTCGGAGCCGGCCGCCTCGGTGTTGGAGCAGTCGGCCAGCTTGCCGGGCAGGCGCAGCTTGCGCACGGCGGTCTTGCGAGAGACTTCCTTTTCCTGCTTGCGGCGCAGGCGCTCCTCGGCGCGGTCGATGACGTGCTCGAGCAGCCGGCTGGCCTGCACCGGATTGGCAGCGAGCCAGTGGTCGAACGGGTCGCGCAGGCCCTGTTCCACGATGCGGGCGGCCTCGGCAGTGGCGAGGCGGTCCTTGGTCTGGCCCTGGAATTCCGGCTCGCGCACGAACACGGAGAGCATGGCGGCGCAGCCGGTGGTGACATCGTCGCCGGTGATGACCGAGCCGCGCTTGCCCTGGCCGGAGCGCTCGGCATGATCCTTCAGCCCCTTCAGCAGCACGGCCCGCAGGCCGTTCTCATGGGTGCCGCCGTCGGGGGTGGGGATGGTGTTGCAGTAGGAGGAGATGGAGCCGTCCGCGTCCGCCACCCATGCCACCGCCCATTCCACCGAGCCATGGCCGCCCGGCTTCTGGATACGGCCGGAGAAGATGTCCGAATGCACCAGGGTCTGGCCTTCGAGGTCGGCGGCGAGATAGTCGCGCAGGCCGCCGGGGAAGCGGAAGCTGGTCTTCTCCGGAACCCCCTCGATGCCCTTCAGCAGCTCGGGGTCGCAGGACCAGCGGATTTCCACGCCGCCGAACAGATAGGCCTTGGAGCGGGCCATGCGGAACACCCGGGCCGGCTCGAAGCGGGCGGAGGGGCCGAAGATCTCGGGGTCCGGATGGAAGCGCACACGGGTGCCGCGCCGGTTGGTGATGCGGCCGACTTCCTTCAGCTTGCCCTGGGGCACGCCCTTGGAGAAGCTCTGGCGGTAGAGGGTCTGGTTGCGCGTCACCTCCACCTCGAGGTCGTCGGACAGCGCGTTCACCACCGAGATGCCGACGCCGTGGAGGCCGCCGGACGTCTCGTAGACCTTGCTGTCGAACTTTCCGCCGGCGTGCAGGGTGGTCATGATCACTTCGAGGGCCGACTTGCCGGGGAACTTGGGGTGTTCCTCCACCGGAATGCCGCGCCCGTTGTCGGAGACGGTGAGATAGCCGTCCGCCGCCATCTGCACTTCGATGAAGGTGGCGTGCCCGGCCACCGCCTCGTCCATGCAATTGTCGATCACCTCGGCGAAGAGGTGGTGCAGCGCCTTCGAATCGGTGCCGCCGATATACATGCCGGGCCGGCGACGTACCGGTTCCAGTCCTTCGAGCACCTCAATGTGCGCGGCGGTGTAGTCGGCATCCATGGCCGGCACGGCGGCAGCTGCCGCCTTGGCCGGCTTGCCGGCGGGCTTCGGACGCGGGGTGGAGCCGAAAAGATCGTCGGATTGGGACATGGGCGCTCGATAGCAGAAGGGCCGGTCCTGCGCGAATCGCGCGCAGGGAGAAGGCGTCGCTGTTCACAGCATGGCAGAGGCCGGCGCCGATGGGAACAGAACGGAAACGACAACGCGCGCCGTCAGATCGCAGGCCCGGGCGGAGGCGCGCTGTCTTTTCCCTGATAAACGATGGGTGTACAGACCGTCGCCCCACCTCGCCGTTCCCTTCTCGGGAGTGGTGGTGGCGTGCGTGAGGAGATGAAGATGGCGGACGCAAAGGCAAGGATCGCAGTTCTCGGCGCCTCGGGCTACACCGGGTCCGAGCTGGTGCGCCTGCTGCTGCGCCATCCCCGCGTGGAGCTGGTGGCCCTCACTGCCGACCGCAAGGCCGGCCAGACCATGGCCGAGGTGTTCCCCCAGTTCGCCCCGTTCGCGTTGCCGAAACTCGTGACCATCGACGAGGTCGACTTCACGGCCGTGGACCTCGTGTTCTGCGCGCTGCCCCACGCCACCACCCAGCTCGTGATCAAGAAGGTGTTCGACGCCGCGCCCAACGTGAAGGTGGTGGACCTCTCCGCCGACTTCCGCCTGAAGGACCCCGGCGCCTACGAGCAGTGGTACGGCCACCCCCACCAGGCGCTGGAGCTGCAGCAGGAGGCGGTGTTCGGCCTCGTGGAGATCTATCGCGACGACATCCGCAAGGCGCGGCTGGTGGCCAATCCGGGCTGTCATTCCTCCACCGCCATCCTGCCCATCGTGCCGCTGCTGGAAGCCGGCGCCATCGAGCCGGAAAGCATCGTGGTGGATTCCAAGACCGGCATGTCGGGTGCCGGCCGCTCCGCCAAGGAGGCCATGCTGTTCTCCGAGGTGTCGGAAGGCATCCATGCCTACGCCGTCACCGGTCACCGGCACATGGGCGAGCTGGACCAGGAATTCTCCAAGGCGGCGGGCCGTCCCGTGGCCCCCATGTTCGTGCCGGTGCTGGCGCCCATGAACCGGGGCATCTACGCCACCATCTTCGTGCGCACCACCGGGGTGCGGGCCGAGGACCTGCATTCCATCCTCGCCGATTATTACAAGGGCGAACCCTTCGTCCATGTTCTGCCGTTCGGGCAGGTGCCCCAGTCGCGCCATGTGCGCGGCTCCAACATGGTGTTCCTGGGCGTGGCGGCGGACCGCAACCCCAGCCGGGCCATCCTGGTCTCGACCCTCGACAACCTGGTGAAGGGCGCCTCCGGCCAGGCGGTGCAGAACATGAACCTGGTGCTCGGCTTCCCCGAGACCTTGGGCCTCGACCAGATCGCCCTCATGCCCTGAGTGGGGAGGCCGCCGAGCGCGGCCTCTTCCTTCGCCCGGCAAGGTTTCGTCGCCGGCCATCTGGCGCAGCGTCACTCCCGGTGCTGGACCCCGGCGCGCTGCTGCGCGGGTGCACCAAGGCAATAGTGGTGTTTCCAAAAGATAATGGGCCGTCCGCGGAGCGTGATGTGCGAAGCGCTCAGGTTGTTGCCCGTGTCCCGTGCCATTGCTGCGCGGTCGCACTGACATGCCGTAGCGTCAATTCTGTCCGGATAGTTCCCGGCCGACGGTCGCCGGCAGGCCACGCGTGCGCTTTGTCATCGCATCTTGTTGCTTTGCTGCTCTTGATCGGGGCCGCCTCTCCGCTGTGGGCGATGCAAACTCAAGTCTAGTCGCCAGATGTGTTGGGACAGGTTAGCTTCCCTATCATCCCATCGCGATTCCCTTTCATTGTCGGATATCCCATGAGCTTCCTCATTTGCCTTGCCGCGCTCGGCTTCCTGATGCTGGTGGCCTATCGCGGCTTCAGCGTCATCCTGTTCGCGCCGGTGGCGGCCATCGGCGCCGTCCTGCTGACCGACCCGTCGGCGGTGCCCGTCATCTTTTCCGGCCTGTTCATGGAAAAGATGGTGGGCTTCATCAAGCTCTACTTCCCGGTGTTTCTGCTGGGCGCGGTGTTCGGCAAGCTCATCGAGCTGTCGGGTTTCTCGCGCTCCATCGTCTCCTCTATCGTGAAGCTCCTGGGGCCGGCACGGGCCGTGCTGTCCATCGTGCTGGTGGGCGCGCTGCTCACCTATGGCGGCGTATCGCTGTTCGTGGTGGTGTTCGCGGTCTATCCGTTCGGCGCGGAGATGTTCCGCCAGGTGGGCATTCCCAAGCGGCTGCTGCCGGCGGTGGTGGCGCTCGGCGCCTTCTCCTTCACCATGGACACGCTGCCCGGCACCCCGCAGATCCAGAACATCATCCCCACCACCTTCTTCCACACCACCGCCTATGCCGCGCCCATCCTCGGCATCGTGGGCTCCCTCTTCATGCTGGTGGTCGGCATCAGCTACCTGGAATTCCGCCGCCGCCAGGCCCAGAAGAAGGGCGAGGGCTACGGCGAGGGCCACATCAACGAGGTGGTGGTGGACGAGACCGTCCCGCTGGTGTCGCCCTTCCTCGCGCTGCTGCCGCTGGTGGTGGTGGGCATCGCCAATCTCATCTTCGCCCGCTACATCCCCGGTTGGTTCGGCACCACCGCGAGCGCCACCCTGGTGGACGGCGCGGCGGCGGTCACCGTGCCCACCAGCACCTGGGCGGCCATCTGGTCGGTGCAGGCGGCGCTGCTGCTCGGCATCCTCACGGTGGTGGTGTTCGGCTTCAAGGCGATTGCCGGCAAGTTCGCCGGCGGCTCCAAGGATGCCGTCGCCGGCGCGCTGCTCGCCAGCCTGAACACGGCGACGGAATACGGCTTCGGCGCGGTGATAGCGGCGCTGCCCGGCTTCCTCGTCATCAAGTCCGCCCTCAGCGCCATCCCCAACCCGCTGGTCAACGAGGCGATCACGGTGACGACGCTAGCCGGCATCACCGGCTCGGCGTCGGGCGGCCTGTCCATCGCGCTCGCGGCCATGGCGGACCAGTTCATCGCCCAGGCGAACGCCCACGGCATTCCGCTGGAGGTGATGCACCGCGTGGCCTCCATGGCCTCCGGCGGCATGGACACGCTGCCGCACAACGGCGCCGTCATCACCCTGCTGGCGGTGACCGGCCTGTCGCACCGCCAGTCCTACGGCGACATCTTCGCCATCACCCTCATCAAGACAGCGGCGGTATTTTTCGTCATCGGCTTCTACTATCTGACCGGATTGTATTGATCTGGTTGTATTGAGCGGGCACCTCTCCCCCGTTATGTTGCGTCGCACAAACGGGCGGGGATGGGGCACCGATGGCGAATGCTGACGGGCGAGTGATCGCCGTTGCCAACATGAAGGGGGGCGTCGGCAAGACCACCACGGTGGTCATGCTGGCGGAAGGGCTGGCCGAGGCCGGGCACAGGGTGGTGGTGCTCGACCTCGACGCCCAGGCCAACGCCTCCTATTGCTTCGCCCCGGACGACCAGCTGAAGGCAATCCTGGAACAGCGCCGGTCGGTGACATCCTTCCTCGCCGATCGCCTGCTCTATGGCGATCGCACCCCCATCACCGACTATCTGGCGCGCGACATCTCCCACGTCATGAAGGCTGGCGAGCCGTTGGCCATCGACATGGTGGTGGCCAGCCCCCGCCTGCGCCTTCTGGAGCGGGAGATCGTGCTGCGCCTCACCGAGAAGAATTACGGCATCCGCTCGCTGGAGGGCCAGTCGCTGAAGGTGCTTGAGGAGGCGCTGGTCCTGCTCAAGGCGCGCTACGATTATGTGCTGTTCGATTGCGCGCCCGGCATCTCCGCCTTCACCGAGGTGGCCATCCGCCTCGCCGACATGGTGGTCGTGCCCACCATCCCCGATTATCTTTCCACCCTCGGCTTTGATGCCTTCCGTGCCTCGGTGTGGGAGAATGCGCACGTCACCCGCTCCGCGCTGCCGCAGCCCAAGAGGCGGCCGGTGGTGCTGGCCAGCCGGGTGAACGGCAACAAGATCCAGCATCGCGAGACCCTCGCCAGCCTGCGCAACGAAGCGGAAGAGCCCGACGCGGTGTTCGAGATGTTCGATCTGGAGGTGGACAACCAAGCCTCCATCGAACGGGCCATGGATCCGGAAAACTTTCCCTATGCGCCCACATTCGAGCAGAAATGGAACCGGGCGCTGGGTCAGGTGCGCGACCTCGTGACCGAGACACGGAGACGGCTCGATGGGTGAGGAAACCGATTTTTTCCGGCTGCTCGGGGCCATCGGCGGCAAGGCTGCGCTGTTTCCCGCCGCCGGAAATGCCGCGCGCAAGGCGGTGAACGAAATCGTGCGCACCCAGCTGATCGCCGACGGCACCACGCTGGATGAGGTCCGGCAGATCCGCACCTTGCTCGGTCCCGCGGCCTTTGCGGAGGCGCTGGACGGCGTGCCGGCGCCCAAGACCAAGGGGCTGCTCACCCGCGCCGATCCCCACGGGCCGGCGCTGGCCCAGCCGGGGGATCGCATCAAGGCCCTGCTCGCCCTCGCCGATGGCAGCCGCCAGCCCGCCGCCCCGCCCGAGAAGCCGGCGAAGAAGGCGGCCTCGAAGAAGGCGCCTGCGGGCAAGGATGCGGCGGCGAAGGACGAACCTTTGAAGGATCAAGCCGCCGCACCGGCCCCGCGCAAGCGCAAGATCACCGGCCGCGCCGCGCTGCGGGTGTCCGAGGAACGCTGAGGGGGCGGGCCCTCAGCCGGCCCGCACCGGGCTTTGGTCCGGCCCCAGGGTGAAGATCTCCGCCGCGGCGACCAGCGGCGGCAGCAGCATGCACCACATGCCCACCGTCAGATAGAGCAGGCCGGCGGTGCCGCAGCCCAAGGCGAATGCGCCCAGATTCGTGCTCATGCGCGCGAGGCGGGCGCGGTTCTGCGCCACATCGGCGCCCACCGCCGGCCGCCAGAGACTGGTGAGATCCAACAGGATCTGCGTGAGCGTGCCGGTCATGACGGTCGAGGGCGGCGTGTCGGTGAGGTGGGTGCGGTGGAGCGCGTTCTGCAATGCCATGGCGCTCACAAGTGTCATCGCCATCATGGTGGCGGCCGCCGTGTCCGGATCGGGGAAGGGTCCCGATTGAACCGCCACAAGCCCAGCATGGGCGAGCAGCACCAGCTTCACCGCCATCAGCATGCGGAAATCATCCCGTCCGCGCGCTGCCATGGATTGGCTGAACAGCCGCGAAGCGATCACCACCACGGCGAACACGGGCATGGCGATGATCTTGGCCAGCGACGGCATATCGCCATGGGCCACGGCCGCGGCGATGATCACGATATTGCCGGTGACATGGGCGGCGAACAGCCCGCCGAGGGCGACGAAGCCGGCCGCATCCACGAAGCCGGCATTGAAGCAGAGCAGGATCGTGAGCAGTCCCTTCACGGAAGAAGCCTCTGTTATCTCGATCGGTTGGCTCAACCTGTCAGCCACACGCCAAGGACTGCCGGGCCGGCCGCGCCTCAGCCGGGCTCGGCCACGTCGCGCATGCGCAGCGCCACGCGGGTCTCGCCCTGCCAGGTGTCCAGTTCCAGGCTGCCGGCCACGTGCAGGGGCCGCCCGCGCGCGGCCAGCAGGGCGCGGCCGAGCGGCTCCTCGGCGCAGCGGAAGGCGGTGGCCTTCAGGGTGGTGCCGTCTGGGGATGAGATGCGCGCCCGCACATGGCCGGCGCCAAAGCTCTCCACATAGCTGATGCGATGGCCGGGAAAGGCGAACACCGGCTCCCCATTGCCGGCGCCGAACGGGCCGGCGCGGGAGACCATCTCGACGAGGTCCGTCGTCGCCCCCCGCGCGGTGAGGGCGCCGTCGATGGACAGCGTGCCCTCGGCCCGCGCCCGCGCCACGTCGGCGGCGAGGCGCTCCTCGAAGGCTGCGCGCAAGGCACCGAGGCGCGCGCGTTCCACCGTGAGTCCGGCCGCCATGGCATGGCCGCCGCCCTTCACCAGCAGTCCTGCCTCCAGCGCCGCGCGCACGGCCCGGCCGATGTCGACGCCGGGCAGCGAGCGGCCGGAGCCGGTGCCGGTCTCCCCGTTGAAGGCGATGGCGAAGGCGGGGCGCTGGAAGCGCTCCTTCAGCCGCGACGCCACGAGGCCCACGACGCCGGGGTGCCAGCCATCCCCGCTCACCACGATCACCGAGCCTTCGTCGCTGAGGCCCAGCGCGGCCTCGGCCTCCGCCTCGGCGGCGGCGAGGATGGCGCGCTCCACCTCCTGCCGTTCGCCGTTGAGCCGGTCCAGCTCGGCGGCGATCTGGCGGGCCTCGGCCGGGTCCTGGGTGAGGAGCAATTTCGCCCCCAGCGTCGCCTCGCCGATGCGCCCGCCGGCATTGATGCGCGGGCCGATGAGGAAGCCGAGATGGAACGGGCGTGGCGGCCCGTCGAGCCGGGCCGCGTCCATCAGCGCGGTGAGGCCGATGCGGCCGCGCCGGCGCATGGCAAGGAGGCCCTTGGTGACGAAGGCGCGGTTGAGGCCCTTCAGCGGCACCACGTCGGCCACGGTGGCGAGCGCCACCAGATCGAGGGTGTCCAGCAGGTCCGGGGCCGGGCGGGCGGTGTTGAAATGGCCGTTCTGGCGCAACGCCCGCACCAGCCCCACCGCGGTGATGAAGGCGAGGCCCGCCGCGCACACATGGCCGAGGCCCGAGAGGTCGTCCTCCCGGTTGGGGTTCACGATGGCGGCGGCGTCCGGCAGGCGCTCGCCGGACTGGTGGTGGTCGATCACCACCGTATCCATGCCGAGGCGCCGGGCAGCGGCGAGCGGCTCCATGGAGGTGGTGCCGCAATCCACCGTCACCAGCAGCGTGACGCCGCGCGCCGCCAGTTGCTCGATGGCCGGCACGTTGGGGCCATAGCCCTCGAAGATGCGGTCGGGGATGTGGAACAGTGGATCGAGGCCCGCCGCCCGCAGCACGCCCACCATGAGGGCGGTGGCGCAGGCGCCGTCCACGTCATAGTCGCCGAACACCGCCACCTGCTCGCCGCTCGTCACCGCGCGCGACAGGCGCGCCACGGCGGCGCCCATGTCAGTGAGGGTGTCGGGATCCGGCAGAAGGGTGCGGATGGAGGGGTCGAGATATTGCTCCACCCCGTCGAGCGGCACGTCGCGGCCGGCCAGCACGCGGGCCAGCAGCTCGCTGATGCCGGTGCGCTGGGCCATGGCGAGGGCGGTCTGGGCGCCGCGCACGTCCAGGCGCTCGCGCCAGGTGCGGCCGGTGGCGGAACGGGCGACGTCGAGGAAGAGGCGATTCGGCAAGGCTATGTTCACGGGCGCATCAAGCCAGATGCAGCCCCTCGCGTCGAGCGACCGGAAGCGATCACCACCCCTGCGCCACCAGCAGGACGACAAGCGCCGCTCCCGCCGCCGCGGCGGTGGCCGCGCCGAGACGCAGGGTGAAGCCGGCGGGCCCTGCCGCCGCCGCGAACCCCACCCGCCCCAGCGCATTCATGCCCATGGCGATCAGGATGGCGAGGGCGGCGCCGTGCAGCGACAGGCCGTTGCCCGCGAGCCGGGCCGCGTTCAGGGACGGCACGTCCACATCCACGATGCCGGCCACCGCGCTAACGAGGTAGAGGCTGCCCGGCCCCACATATTTCAGGAGGATGCCGCTGACCGCGGAGACGAAGCCGAACATGCCTGCGAAGGCGGCGAGGGGGCCGAGTTCGAACGGGTTGCCAAGGCTGGCCTCGCCTTCCGCATCCCCGGCATGGCGCACCAGGACGCCACCCGCGACCGCAAAGGCCAGCGCCGCCGCCAGCGCCGGCGGGGCGAGGGTGACGAGCAGGCTGGGCGCGACCACCATGCAGATCACCAGCACCCGCAGCAGCGAGACCATGGCCGCCAGAACCGCGCCGCCGGCCAGCAGGGTCGCCGGCTCCCCGGCCGCCGCGCGGCGGGCGAAGGCGATGGTGACGGCGGTGGAGGACACCAGCGCCCCCGCCAGCGCGCTGATGAGGATGCCCTTTTCCGGCCCGGCCACCCTCACCGCCACATAGCCGGCGAAGGAGATGGTGGCAGTCAGCACCATGAACAGCCAGATCTGCCGCAGGTTGATGCTGTCGAACGGGTCGAGGGTGCGGTCCGGCAGCAGGGGCAGGACAATCACCGTCATCCCCAGCAGGACGAGGGCCGAGCGCAGCTCCACCCATGTGAGCTTCGCAAGAAGGCCGTGCAGCACCTCGCGCGCCGCCAGAAGCCCGGTGGCAGCAATGGCGGCCGCGCCTGCCGCCGCCGGGTCTCCCGCCACCGCCAGCGCGCCGAGGGCGAACACCAGAAGGGCGGCGATGATGCCGGTGATGCCGAAATCCTCGTCCTTCACCATCTCGCGATACTTGAAGCCGGCGAAGACGGCGGCGAAGCCGAGGCTCGAGGCGATGAAGACAGCCGGGCTTTCGAACGCCTGTGCAAGCGCCGCACTGACCCCGCCGAGCAGGCCGCACAGCGCATAGGTGCGCACCCCGGCGGTGCGGCTTCCGGGCGGCTCGGTGCGCTCGCGCCAGCCCCGCTCCACCCCCACCACCAGCCCGATGGCGAGCGCGACCGCGAGGCGGAAGATCAGCTCGTCCATGGTGCGCTCCCGGCTATGTTGTTCTGTTTATACACTCTTTTTGCGCTGTAGTGTAACGCGTGAATGGGTCCACGGCGTCTCGCCCGGACGGCGCGAACAGGGCCGGCTGCAGCAGTTGGCGTTCCGGCAGGGGCAAGACGCCGTCTCGTTTCGGTACAGCTTTCGCCATGGGCTGGAACCCGGCGGGAACACAGCAGGACCGAATCGGATGCCGCCGGGGCTTCCTGCTCTGTTCTTCCCGCGCTCCGATCGAGGAGGAGGGCGCGTCCTTTCGCAGACGGGCACAGATTGCTTCGGCGTGTCCGGAGCTTCCCTGTGTCCGCGGGCCTGATGAACCGCAAAGGCAGCGATGGCCCCTCAGGACACGCCGGAGGGGCCATCTTTTCAGCGACGGGCGGCCTTGCTCACCCCAGCGAGCGGGTGGCGATGTCGGCGACATCCGCCGACAGGCCGGGGGTCTGCGCCACGCGGCGCAGGGCGGCCTCGGCGCTGGCGCGCCGCACCGGCTCCAGCTGGCGGAACGTCTTGAACGACGCCAGC
This sequence comes from Xanthobacter autotrophicus Py2, assembly GCA_000017645.1. Taxonomy (NCBI): domain Bacteria; kingdom Pseudomonadati; phylum Pseudomonadota; class Alphaproteobacteria; order Hyphomicrobiales; family Xanthobacteraceae; genus Xanthobacter; species Xanthobacter versatilis. The sequence continues at coordinate 5,272,370 of CP000781.1, read as the reverse complement.
AGCCGCGCGGCCACCTGCGGGTTCTTGCCGTCGAGGCTCAGCACCGTATCGGCCACGAAGGCATGCCCGGCGCCGTCCGCCCGGTTGAACTGGGTGGGGTTGGCGGCGGCGAACGCTCCGATGAGGGAGCGCACCCGGTTGGGGTTGGAGAGCGAGAAGGCCGGATGCAGCATCAGGCCCTTCACCCGGTCCAGCGTCCCCTCGGACGGGATCTGCGCCTGCAGCACGAACCACTTGTCGATCACGAGCGCGTCGCTCTCGAAGCGGCGATAGAAGGCGTCGAGGGCGGCTTCGCGCTCCGGCACGTCGTGCTGGGCCAGCACGGCGAGGGCGGCGAAGCGGTCGGTCATGTTGTCCGCCGCCTCGAACTGGGCCTTGGCGCGGGCGATGCCCTCGGCCGCGCCGGTGACGGCCAGATAATCGAGGGCGAGGTTGTGCAGCGCCCGCAGCCCGGCCGAGCCGGCGTCGGGTGAGAAGGCACCGGCGGACCCGGTGCTAGCGTAAACGCGGGCAAAGTCCGCCGCGAGGGCGGTTCCCACCGCGATCCGCAGCGCCTTGCGGGCGGCGAAGACGGCGTCGGGATTGACATCGCTGCCCAGCTCGCGCGCCACCTCGCTCTCGCCGGGGAGGGCGAGGGCCTGCGCCTTGAAGGCGGCATCGAGAGCGGTATCGGCCACCACCGCGCAGGCGGCGGTGACCAGCGCGTCCGGCGCCGGCAAGGTGCCGGACCGGGCGCCGGCCTTCAGCAGCTCGAGGGCGATGCGCTGCAGCGAATCGAAGCGGTTGAACGGATCGCCGTCATGGGCGGCGAGGAACACCCGGTCAGCCTCGGTGAGGTCGCTGACGAGGTTCACGGGGGCGGAGAAGCCCCGGTTGAGGGAGGGGACGGGCCGTGCGTCGAGGCCGGTGAAGAGGAAGCTCTGGGCGGCCTCCTTCACCTCGATCACGCCGTGTTCCACCGGTGTGTTGCCGAGCGTCAGCGGCATGTCGCGCCCGTCCGGCCCGACGAGACCGAGGGCCAGCGGGATCAGCATGGGCTTCTTGTCGCTTTGGCCCGGCGTGGGCGGCACCGACTGCTTCACGTCGAGGCGGAAGGTGCCGGCCTCCTTGTCATAGCTGCCGCTGATGTTGAGGAGCGGCGTGCCCGACTGGGCGTACCAGAGGGCAAACTGGGTGAGGTCGCGGCCGGTGGCGTCGGCGAAGGACGCGACGAAATCCTCGATGGTGGCGGCATCCCCGTCATGGCGCTCGAAATAGAGGTCCATGCCCTTTCGGAACCCCTCCTCGCCCAGGAGGGTTTTGAGCATGCGCACCACCTCCGCGCCCTTCTCATAGACGGTCGCGGTGTAGAAGTTGTTGATCTCGCGATAGGTTTGCGGCCGGACCGGGTGGGCGAGGGGGCCGGAATCCTCGGTGAACTGGGCCGCCTTGAGCATGCGCACGTCGGCGATGCGCTTCACCGGACGCGAGCGCTGGTCGGAGGAGAATTCTTGGTCGCGGAAGACGGTGAGGCCTTCCTTCAGGCACAGCTGGAACCAGTCGCGGCAGGTGATGCGGTTGCCGGTCCAGTTGTGGAAATATTCGTGGGCGATGACCCCCTCGATGCCGGAATAATCGGCGTCGGTGGCGGTCTCGGGGGTGGCCAGCACGTATTTGTCGTTGAAGACGTTGAGGCCCTTGTTCTCCATGGCCCCCATGTTGAAGTCGGAGACGGCCACGATGTTGAACACGTCGAGGTCGTATTCGCGGCCGAAGGCCTCCTCGTCCCAGCGCATGGAGCGCTTCAGCGCGTCCATGGCATAGCCGGCGCGGGCCTCCTTACCCTCCTCCACATAGATTCCCAGCTCCACCTTGCGGCCGGAGACGGTGGTGAAGCTGTCGGAAACCTTGGCAAGCTTCCCGCCCACCAGCGCGAACAGATAGGAGGGCTTCGGCCACGGGTCGTGCCAGACGGCGAAATGGCGCGCCGTGCCGGGGATGTCGCCGCTTTCCACCAGATTGCCGTTGCCGAGCAGGATCGGCGCCTCGGCCTTGTCCGCCTCGATGCGGGTGGTGAAGACCGACAGCACGTCCGGCCGGTCGGGATAATAGGTGATGCGGCGGAAGCCCTCGGGCTCGCACTGGGTGCAGTAATTGCCGGACGTGCGGTAGAGGCCCATGAGCTGGGTGTTGGCGGTGGGGTCCACCAGCGTCTCCACCTCCAGCACGAAGGCGTCGGCCGGCGGGTGGGCCAGGGTGAGGCGCTCGGGGCTCGCTTCGAAGCTCGGGCCGGCCAGCGGCTTGCCGTCGATGGCGAGGCGTATCAGCGTCAGGCCATCGCCTTCCAGCACCACCGGCGCGCCGGCGGTCCCCTCCGGGTTGCGGCGCAGCGCGAGGCGGGCGGTGACGCGGCTCTGGGAGGGATGGAGCGCGAAGTCCAGCTCCACCTTGTCCACCAGCCAGTCCGGCGGGCGGTAGTCGGCGAGGTGGATGGCTTTGGGCTCGGCATCACGCATGGAGAACTCCTCGGGCAACGCTTCTCTCGCTGCGGTCTGACGTGCGTTCCGTCCAGACGGACCGCACCTAACCTCGACAGAGACGGACGTCCCGTCCGGACTCGTCGGCCCAGGCAGACCCGGCTCGATCACGCGGCGCAGAGGCGCATTCAATCGGCCGGCGGAGAGTAAAGCCCCCGGACCCGAGTGGGAAGGCGGTGAACGGGCACCCGCCCTGAATACCGCAGCCAAATGGCTGCATCCCCCTCGCTACCGCGCGGCGGCACCCGGTTCCCGGCCCACCGTACCGACATCCTCACCGGCCGGACAGGGGGGCTGATTGACCGTGATTCCGGACCACACTATTGCAAAAAAAGCCCCTTATTCAGGGGCGGTTGCATCAACAGGTGATCCTCTATTGGAACGGAACCTCCGTTTCCAACCGATGGAGATGAAGATGCGCCATCAAACTTTTGGAGCCATCGCTCTCGCCACCACCGTCCTCACCGCCGGCGCCGCTATGGGTGCCGACGAGCATTCCCGAGCGCAAGCGGATGCGGAAGCCCAGGGCATGTATTACACGGGCCCTTACGCGCAGCCCAACATGCGGTATCGGGAACTCGGTTATTCCCGTGGCGTCGAACTGCGTGAGGATCCGTTCACGCAGATGCGCGTGATCGTGATCGAACCCACCACCCGAAGGATCGATGACGAGTTTATCGACCAGGGTGACCGCGGCCTCGGCAACAACTAGAGGTCACTGCACCGGCGCAGCGGGGCGCCGGCGGCGTCTCGGTTTCAGCCGAGACGCGCTTCCAGAGCCTCGAACAGGGGATTGTCTGCGGCGAACACATATTCGATGGGACCAACGGTCACCATGCTCGCGCCCTGCTCACGCAGGAAGGTGGCGAGCCCGTGCAGCGTATCCGGCGGGCAGTGCAGGGTCAGCATGCCGGAGGAGGTGGGGCCGCCGAACGGTGCGACGCAGCGATAGCGCGCCACCGCCTGCTCCACCAGGGAGGCGTCGCAGCTCGCGAAGCGGGTGCGCACCTCGCGCATGGTTCGCGCGCGCTTTTCCGCCCCCAACCGGTCGAACATGGCCCGCGCCGCCGAAAGCGCGCTGCCGCTCCAGTTGGCGGTGAGCGAGGCCACGAGATTGGCTTCCGACTTCAGGATGATGCCGTCGTCCACCACCTTCAGGGCGTTGGCGGCCAGCGTCGCGCCGGTGGTGGTGATGTCCACGATCAGCTCGGCCGAGCCGGAGGCCGGGGTGCCTTCGGTAGCGCCCGCGCTTTCGACGATGCGGTAATCCACAATGCCGTAGCGGGCAAAGAAGCCCCGGGTCAGGTTCACATATTTGGTGGCGACGCGGATGCGTCGGCCGGTGCGGCCGTGGAAGTGGCTCGCTACGTCGTCGAGATCGTCCATGGTGCGCACGTCGATCCAGGCCTGCGGCACCGCCACCACCACGTTGGCGTGGCCGAAGCCCAGCTTTTCCAGCAGCGCGACCCGGCTGTCGGCCTCCAGGATGTTCTCGCGCACCAGGTCCTCGCCCGTCACCCCGATGTGGGCGGCGCCGGCGGCAAGAGCTGCCGCGATCTCGGAGGCGGAGAGATAAGCCACCTCCACATTGTCCACGCCGCCGAGGGCGCCGCGATAGTCGCGGGCGCCGCGCGCCTGCGTCAGCGGCATGCCGGCCCGGGAGAAGAAGGCGTGGACATTCTCCTGCAGCCGGCCCTTGGAGGGCACGGCGAGAATGAGCGGGCTGGTCATCGGGCGCCCTCCACGGCAGCAGGGAAGGGGGCGAGGGCGAGGGCGGCGAGGCGTTCAACCCACACCGCGAGGCCGACGCCGGGCACGCTGGTCTCGGCGCCGAGGCGCGCCAACAGCTTGTCGTAGCGCCCGCCGGCCACCAGCGGCCCATCGGTGCGACCGCTGGTGTCGTGCAGCTCGAAGACCATGCCGCTGTAATAGTCCAGCGGCCGCCCAAAGGCGCTGGAGAAGCGCACGTCCGACAGGTTCACCGCAAAAGCGGTGAGGAAGCCGGTGCGCCGGTCGAAGGTGTCGAGGGCGGCGGACAGGTCGATGCCCGCGTCCGCCGCCAGCGCCCGCATGCGGGCCGAGGCTTCGTCCGGCGTGCCGGAGATGGCGAGGTAGCGCGAGAGGATCTCCCCGGTCTCGCCGGAGAGGCCGGCACCGGCCTCCAGCGAGGACTGCTCCAGGAAGCGTTCGGCGATCTCGGACACGGTGCGTCCGCCCACGGTGGAGATGCCGGCGATGGACAAGAGATCGGTGATCAGCGCCCGCGCCGCCTCGGGATCGGCGCCGGTGAGGGCCGCCAGCACGCCGGCATGGGCCGAGGCGCTTTCCTGCGGGCGCGCCTTCTGGCGGCCGAGGTCGGCATCGAGCCGGCTCTGGCCGAAATCCTTCAGCAGCCGCCGGCGCAGGGCGGGGGCCAGGGGCAGCGCTTCAAGCAGCGCGGCGAACAGACCCACGTCGCCGAGCCGGATCTCCGGCTGCGGGACGCCATAGAGCGCGCAGGCGTTGAGGCCGAGGGCGACCATCTCCGCGTCGGCCGCCTCAATGTCGGTGCGGCCGAAGGATTCCACGCCCGCTTGCCGGAACTCGCCCGATCCCTCGCCCCGGAAGCGGAACACGGGGCCCAGATAGCTCACGCGCGCGGGCAGCGGCATGCGCTCGGCGATGACGGCGCGGGCCACGGGGATGGTGATGTCGGGCCTAAGGCACAGTTCGCGCCCGTCCGCGTCCGCCGTCAGATACATACGGCGGCGGATGGATTCCCCCGACAGATCGAGGAACGCGTCCGCCGGATGGAGGATGGGCGGATCGTGGCGCGAGAAGCCGGCAGTCTCGAAGCACGCAATGAGCGCATCTTCGAGGCTTGAGGGATCGCGGGGCGGAAGGGGCGCGGACGCCGCGGGCAACATGAGGGTGTTTTCCTGAGATTTCTGGCCGGCTTCTACCAAAGGGCGGGCGCCGGGGCCACCCCGGCTGATTTGGGATGGGGTCCCGGTGCGCAGTGAAGCGCCTTTGCCCCCTGCGACACCGCCCGAAATTCCGGGACATGGGTGAGCCGGGTCCGGATCGGTATAAGGTGGGCGCAAAGGGAATCAGTGGAGGCGGCCATGGCCGAGGCAGCAAAGGCAACCAGCGCCAAGTCAGCCCAGAGCGCCGGACCGGCCGCGGGCGTGGACAAGCTCAGCTTCGAGCAGGCGCTGGCGGAGCTGGAGGCCATCGTCGGCAATCTTGAGCGGGGCAGCGTGCCGCTGGAGGAATCCATCGCCATGTACGAGCGGGGCGAGGCCTTGAAGATGCGCTGCGAGACCCTGCTGCGGGCGGCGGAAGCCCGCGTCGAGACCATCACCCGCGACGCCGATGGCCGCCCCTCCGGCACTGCGCCGCTGGATGCGGACGGATAGGGGCTTTCGGCGCGAGCACGGGTTTGGCGTGCCATTACGAAAAAGAGGCGCCTGTGGGCGCCTCTTTGCGTTGGATGAGCCGTCCGGTCTTGGCTCAGGCGGCGGGCTGGGCCACCGCCGGCCGCAGGGGCTCGGGCTCCCCCGCCTCATGCCCAAGCGACAGCTCGTCCTGCACCGCTTCACCGCGCAGCACGGCAGTGAGCCGCGCATGGTCGAGCTCGCCTTCCCAGCGGGCCATCACCACGGTGGCGACGCCGTTGCCGATCATATTCACCAGCGCCCGCGCCTCGCTCATGAAGCGGTCGATGCCCAGGATCAGCGCCATGCCCGCCACCGGGATGGTGGGCACCACGGACAGCGTCCCCACCAAGGCGATGAAGGAGGCGCCGGTGACCCCGCTCGCCCCCTTCGAGGTGAGCATGGCCACCGCGAAGATCGACAGCTGCTGGGTCAGCGTCAGGTCGGTATTGGTGGCCTGGGCCACGAACAGGGCCGCCATGGTCATGTAGATGCTGGTGCCGTCGGTGTTGAAGACATAGCCCGTGGGCACCACGAGGCCGACCACCGGCCTGGAGCAGCCGAGCCGCTCCAGCTTTGCCATCAGCGAGGGCAGGGCGGAATCCGAGGAACTGGTGCCGAGCACGATCAGGATCTCTTCCTTGATGTAGGCGAGAAACCTGATGATGCTGAAGCCGGCTGCCCGCGCGATCGCCCCGAGCACCACCAGCACGAAGATGAGGGAGGTGAGGTAGAAGGCGAGGATGAGCTGGAGCAGCGGGCCAAGCGATGCGATGCCGTAGCGCCCGATGGTGAAGGCCATGGCCCCGAAAGCGCCGGCGGGCGCCAGCTTCATGACCACGTTGATGGCGCCGAACACGAGGCCGCTGGTGCCGTCGATCATCTCCTTGACCAGCCGGCCCTTCTCGCCGAGCCGCGACAGCACGCAGCCGAACAGAACGGAGATCATCACCACCGAGAGGATATCGCCCTTGGCGAAGGCATCGACCACGGTATTGGGGATGATGTTCAGCAGAAACTCGACAATGGTCTGTTCCTGCGCCTTGCCGGCATAGCTCATGACAGCTTTTGCATCGAGGGTGGCCGGATCCACGTTGAAGCCGGCGCCGGGGCGCAGCACGTTGCCGACGATCATGCCGATGGCCAGCGCGAGGGTGGACACCACCTCGAAATACAGCAAAGACTTGCCGCCGATGCGCCCGATCTTCTTCATGCTTTCCATGCCGGCGATGCCGGAGACCACGGTGCAGAAGATCACCAGCGCGATCAGCATCTTGATCAGCTTGATGAAGCCGTCGCCCAGCGGCTTCATCTGGATCGCGAGTGTGGGCCAGAAATGGCCCAGCGCGATGCCGACGGCGATGGCGAACAGGACCTGGACGTAGAGTATCTTGTAGAATGGCTTCCGGGTGACAGGTTTCGCTGTGGCAAAGGCCATTGGATCCTCCCTGGGAAAAGGCCTCGACCGGGCGGATTGGCGCGATCAGGCTGTGTGTCGGACGGTTTCCTGTGAGAGCGACTTGCGGGGCCGCTTTCTGTTCTTGGTCTTAACCTTGATCTTGGTCGGGCCTCGACGGTTCAGGCCTTCATGTCCGCCAGCGGGCAGGCGGGCGGACATGGGTTCTCCTTCGCGCCCGCAGGCGGCTTGAGGTTGCGTTCGCGATCCTCGGTTCAGGGGCGGATGGCCGTCCCGGTCCCGCCTTAAAGCGGCATGGCGAGCAGGATCCGCGCGATGCGGTTGGTATTGTTCCTGAGCGCGCGGCTCTCGTTGGGGGCGATGCGGCAGGAATCCCATGGCCGCAATGTCGCCTCCTCCTGCCCGTTGCTGACGGTCACCTCGCCGTCGAGCACCACGTACATCTTCTCCACGCCTGAGGCGTCGAGGGTCGTGCCGCCGCCGGGCTCGATGGTGGACAGGCCTAGCCACAGGCAATCGGCGGGGCCGGCCTCCCGGCCCTGGAGCCGGACCATGTGCATCAGCGCATGTCCGGGGGCCTGGTAGGGCGGGGCCTGGTCAAATCGCATGACGTTCATGGCAGCACCTCACGCGCCGGGCACGAGGATGACGCGATCGCGCGCGGACCCGGTCACGCGGGCATAGGCCTCGCCCGCATCCTTCAGGGCGAAGACGCCGTCCGCAGTGATGGGGAAGGGCCGCAGCTGGCCGCCCGCGAAGCCCGGCGCCAGCTCGCGCAGCACGTCCGCCGTCTCGATGGACGACAGGGCCAGCGTGTCGATGCCCACATAGGTGTGCCGGCCGCGATAGAAGGCGAAGATGTCGAATTCGACGATGCGGTTCACCGCCGCGATGAAGATCTGCCGCCCGGTCTTGGCGAGGGATGCGGTGCCTTCCGCGTAATAGGGATCGCCCACCGTGTTGAAGACGATGTCGGCGCCCCGCCCATCGGTGAGTTCTTTCACCGTGGAGGCTACATCCTGAGCGGAGGAATTGATGAGGGTCACCGGCCCGCTGGCATGGCCGCCATAGGGCTCGGCCTTGCGCACCACGCCGACCACCCGCGCCCCGCGCCAGGTGGCGATCTGCGCCGCAGCCTGACCCACCTTGCCGTTGACGCCCAGCACCAGCACGGTCTCCCCCGGCCGGGGCAGGCCGGCGCGGCGGAAGCCCTCGATGGCGGTGACGAACGGCACGCCGATGCCCGCCGCCTCCTGAAGCGAGATGCCCTCAGGCTTTTCCACCAGGGCGTCCGCCTCCACCACGAGGTGGGTGGCGTGGGTGCCGTCGCGGCGGATGCCGAGGTCGCCGGACGAGCCGTACACCGCCTTGCCGAGCCAGTCGGAAGGGCCATCGATCACGATGCCGGCGAAGTCGCGCCCCGGCGTGCGGGGAAACACCGCATAGGGCATGAGGCCGATGGCGGCCTTCACGTCGGACGGATTGACGGCGGCGGCCCGGATTTCCACCAAGGCGTCGGCTGGCTTTGTGCGGAACAGCGTGCGTCGTTCGAGGCGGGGCTTTACAGCGTCCGGGCTGGTGGCGCGCTGGTCGAAGCGCAGCGCGGTGGCGTCCACCGCCAGGCCGGCGCCCGGGTTTGGGGAAAGTGCGACTGCGTTCACGGGGACCTCCTTACGTTTTCAAGCAGTGGGGGCGGGCGCCGCTCATGCGACGCTTCTTGCGTCGGCGAGGCGGGTGGGCAGGCCGATGAGGTCGCGGGCCTCGCGGGGGGAGGCGATCTGCCCGCCCAGGTCCTCGACGATCCGGCGCGCCTTCTCCACCATTTCGGCGTTGGAGGCGGCGAGCCGGCCGCGCGCGAGATAGACGCTGTCCTCGAGCCCGACGCGCACATGGCCACCGGCGAGATAGGACATGGCCACGGTCTGGAACGCGCTGCGCCCGATGCCGATGGCGGTGAACTGGGCGTCCGCCGGCAACAGATTGCGGGCGTAGAGCACGGTTTCCGGCGAGGGCTGGAAGCCGTACTTCACCCCCATCACGAAGGAGCAGAGCGCGGGGCCCTGCAAGGTGCCGTCGGCGAGCAGGTCGAGCATCAGGGCGATGTCGCCACTGTCGAACAGCTCGATCTCCGGCTTCACGCCGGCGCCGGCGATCACCTGCGCCATGCGGCGCACGTTGCGCGGCGTATTGATCACCACCTCATTGCCGGAATTCATGGTGTTGAGGTCGAGGGTGCAGATGTCCGGCTTCAGCAGCGCCACATGCTCCACCCGAAGTTCGGGCGTGGTGAGGGTGGTGCCGGGGCCGGCGACGCTGGGGGCGTCCGGCGAGGGCACGAAGCGCCCGCCCGGCCCTGTGGTCAGGTTGATGATGAGCTGGGTGTTGCGGGCCCGGATCTGATCGACCACCTCGCGATAATAGGCGAGCGACATGGAGGGCCGGCCCGTCTCCGGGTCCCGCACATGCAGGTGGACCACCGCCGCGCCGGCCTCGGCGGCACCGAGGGATGCCTCGGCGATCTCCTGCGGCGTGATGGGAAGATGGGGCGTCTGCTCCGGCCGCGTGAGGTTGCCGGTGATGGCGCAGGTGATGAAGACCTTGTCCTTCGGCGCGCGCATGGAGACCTCCCTCACAACGCCCGCCCGCCGTCGACCTGGATGATGTGTCCGGTCGAGTAGCCGAGCATGGTGGCGCAGGCGGTGATGGCGGCGGCGATGTCGTCCGCCTCGGCGATCCGCCGGAGCGGGGTGGAATGGGTGACCTTGTCGTTGAAGTCCGCCCCGCGCCCGGGGACGAAGGCGGTGTCGACCACGCCGGGGGATATGGCGAGGACGCGGATCTCCGGGGCGAGGGCCCGGGCGAGCGCCTTGGTCATCACGTCGATGCCGGCCTTGGCCGCGCAATAGGCGATGGACGAGCCGACGCCGGTGAAGGCGGCGATGGAGGAGATGGACACGATCAGCCCGTCGCCCGACGCCTTCAGCAGCGGGGCGAAGGTGCGCACGCTCGCGAACTGTCCGCGCCAGTTCACCTGGAACATGCGGTCGATCAGTTCGTCGGTCAGCGCGTCGAGGTCGGCGTGGGGCACCGGCCGGGTGAAGCCCGCCGCATTCACCAGAATGTCGAGGCGGCCATAGCGTGCCGCGATCTGGTCGCGGACGGCGATGAGCGTTTCGGTGTCGCTCACGTCCGCCGGGAAGGCGGCGTGGCCGTCGCCCAATTCGCTCACGAGGGCCTGGGCGGCGCGGGCGTCGGCCTCGGACGGCATGTGCGTCACCGCCACCGTCGCGCCGGCCTGGGCAAGCATGCGGCTGGTGGCGCCGCCGATGGCACCCGCGCCCCCGACCACGAGGGCGAGCTTGCCCTCCAGCGAGCGCGGATAAAGGGGCCGGTGGGGCACGGGCGTGCCGGCGGCCTCGCCCGCGATGCGGGCGGCTGCGGATGTCATGATCGACCTCTTTGAATTAAGGGGCTGGCGTCGGGATCACTTGATCGGCGGCCGGGGCAGCTTCGCCACGCCGGGCTCCATGACGAATTGGTAGTCGAGGCGATACCAGGGGCCGGTCACGTCCGACGCGGGCGGCGTGCCCTTGCCGGGCCGGTAATTGCCGACCAGATGCTCGGTGACGCCGAACACCACGTCGCTTTCCAGTCGCTCGTCGTCGTCCACGAACACCTGGGTGACGAGGGTCTTGTAGCCCTCCTTGAACCCCAGGAAATGCAGGTGCGCCGGGCGGAAGGGGTGGCGCCCCTGCGCCCGCAGCAGGTCTCCGGAGGGGCCGTCGGTTGGCACCGGATAGCCCGCCGGCTTCACCGAGCGGAACGAGAAGCGGCCGTCCGCATCGGTGGTGAATTTCCCGCGCAGGTTCATGTCGCACTGGCCGGGGTCCTGGTTCTCGTAGAGACCCACGGGCGATGCCTGCCAGACATCCACCTCCACCCCGGCGAGCGGCAGGCCCTTGGGATCGGTGACGCGGCAATCGGCGAACAGCGCCGGCCCCGGCGTGGGCGAGCGTATCAGGCTGCCGCCATTGGCGACGCGGGGCGAATTCATGCGCCAGAACGGACCGAGCAGGGCGGATGCGGTCTCGGTGGCGCCGGCATTGCCGTTGTTCAGCAGGCAGACCAGCGTCGAGAATCCGATCACGTCCGAGAACAGGATGGCCTCGTTGTGCAGGTCATGGGTCGCCTGACCGATCCGGTTCAGGAAGTCGATGCCGTATTCGAACTCGGCTTCGGTGAGCCGTACTTCCCGGGCGAAGGCGTGCATGTGGCGCACGAAGGCCTCGGCCACCTCGCGGGTCCGCCGGTCGGCCGTGCCCGCCATGGCGGCGATGACGATGTCGGTCAGCGATCCCTCGCCGGTGATGATGCTGGAGGGCGCCGGCGGCGGCTGGACCGCCGCTGATCGGGCTGTTGGCATGGCATTCCTCTCCCGGTGGCTGCATTGTCTGCAATCGATTGCTTGATGATGTGCAATCGATTGCAAAGTGTCAAGCGCCTTGTCCGGCCGGGGTGCGGATGCGATAGAGGGCGACGTGCGAACCTGCGGAGCCTCGTCCCCCCAACGTGACTGAAACCCCTCGTCTGCACCCCACCCTTCAAGCGGTCGCGGACGCGGCCGGTGTGCACCGCTCCACCGCCTCGCGGGCGCTCAATCCGCAGACCGCCCACCTCGTCGCCGATGACGTGGCCGAGCGGATCCAGGCCGCGGCCCGGCGGCTGGGATATCGTCGCGACGCCATGGCCGCTGGCCTGCGTACCAAGCATTCCCATCTCGTCGGCATCGCTGTTCCCGACATGGCCAATCTGGTCTTCGCGCCAATTCTTTGCGGCATCGAGGACGTGCTCGCGAAGAACGGGTATTCCGCCCTCATCGCCAATACAGGCTCGGACGTGGCGCGGCAGATCGATGTGGTCGACCAGTTGATCGGGCGCCGGGTGGAAGGTCTCATCCTCGCCACCGTGCAGCAGGAGGACGATCCGGTCCTCACCCGCTGCCTCGAAGCGCGCGTGCCGACCGTGCTGGTCAATCGTGCCGAGGCGCGCCACCGGGCGCCGGCCGTCATATCCGATGATCTCAACGGGATGCGCATCGCGGTGGAGCACCTCATCGGGCTCGGGCACCGGCGCATCGGACACCTCGCCGGGCCGCAGAACCTCTCCACCGGCGTGCTGCGCCTGCAGGGCTTCCGAGAGGCAATGGAGCGCGCCGGGCTGGACGCCTCAGCGGTGATGTGTGCTTCCGCCTACAGCCGTGAAGCCGGGGCGGTGGCGGGCGGGGCGCTGCTCGACCGGTTCGGCGACCTCACCGCGGTGGCCGCCGCCAACGACCTGCTGGCGCTGGGCCTTTATGGCGCGCTGGGCGAGCGGGGCCTGTCCTGTCCCGCCGACGTGTCGGTGGTGGGGCACAACGACATGCCGCTGGTGGACATGGTCAGCCCGCCTTTGACCTCTGTGCGGATCCGTCATCAGGAAATGGGCGCGGAGGCGGCGCGCCTGCTGCTGGAGCAGATGTCCGGCGCGGCCAGCGGCATCACCATCCGTGTCACCCCGCCCGAGCTGATCGTGCGCGGCTCCACCGGGCGCCGCGCTGCCAGGAGCAGGAAGGCGCCGGCGAAGTAGGGTCATGCCCGGCGGGGCTGGGCAGAGCACGTTCCCCTGTCCCGAAATGACACGTCTTCCCGTCCGCATCGGCACGCAGGGCGAACAGGGCGGGACCGAATCGCTGCCAGCGCGATTTTCGCGCTCTGTTCCTTCAGTACAGGCCGGGAATGACGCGCTTGGTGCGCTTCTCATAGGCCTCGTATTCGGCGCCGAAGGCCTCGCGCATCATCTTCTCTTCCCGTCCCACCCGAAAGAAGAACAGGGTGCCGAAGCCCGCCAGTCCTGCCGGGCCGGCGATGAAATTGGGCAAAAGCAGAGCTTGCGCCAGCGCCCACAGGAAGAAGGCGGAATACATGGGGTGGCGCACCCGCTCATAGACGCCGGAGGTGATGAGCTTGTGCTTATCCTTGATCTCCAGCGTCACCGACCAGTTGCGTCCGAGCTGGCGGTGGGTGCGCCAGAACAGCCACAGCGCCGCCGCGAACACCAGCACCCCCGCCACCACCTGCGCCGGCGCCGGCGCGTAGGAGGCAAAGCGCGGGAACGAGGTGAGGGCATAGATGGCCGGCAGCACGCCGAGGCCCAGGGTTGAGATGGTGAGCAGCGTCATGTCGCGGGCGGTGCGGTGGCGCGCGTCGGCCACCTGCTGGCGCCGCGCTTTGCGCTGGAAGGGGATGCGCAGCACATACCAGGAGACGACGCCGACCGCCCAGGCGATCTTGGCGAAGAGGACGAGGCTCATTGCGGGCTCGCTCGTTCAGGAAAGGGCATGGTCAGGACCGGCCATGCTCGGGGAGGGCCATCAGGCGTCCGTCCGCGTCGATGGCGGCGGGCAGGGGGGTGCCGTCGGGCGCCATATAGGCACAAAGGGCATGCAGGTGGGCGGCCAGCACGTCGAAGGCGAACGGGCCGCCCACATAGGCGTAGAAATCATGTGGGGCGCGGATGTCGCTCGCCAGGAAGCACTGGCAGTGGCGCCGCATGACATCGAAGAAAAAGCGCCGGTAGGTGGCCGCCGAAACCATGTCGCGCACCGGGACATGCCGCAGCAGCGGGCGCTGCGTGAAATCCCCCACCGCCAGCTGCGGCTCGGCAAAGGTGGCGCGCTCCAGGGTCACCGGATTGACCTTGTAGAAGGAGACGATGTCGTCCCGCGACTGCACCTCAACCCAGCCGATCTGCGGCGCGTCCGCCACCCGCTGTGCCGCAGCCCGCAGCCGAGCGCCGGCCGGGTGCAGCGCGAACTTCGCGGTGGTGCTGCCGAGGGTGAGGATGCGCACGCGAACCCGTGTGCCGAAATCCGGGTCCTGATCGAGCGCGGCGGCCACCGTCGACACCGCATGCATGGCGCCGAGGCTGTGCCCGGCGATGACGATCTCGTCCACACCCGTCTCGTCCGCGCCCTCGCGCCCGGCAGCGGCTTCCACGGCGCGCAGCCGCCCGGCGAAGGCGGCCACCCGCGCATCCACTTCGGGATGGCGGCCACGGGCGAAATCCACCGAGAATTCCGCAAGATCGAGGGATTGCCGCAGGCGGAAGCGCCACCCCGGCCAGCGCATCAGCAGCAGGCCGCAGGCGAGGGCGGCCATCACCCCGCACAGCCCTGCCGCCACAGCCCCGAGATAGGGCGCCAGCGTGTGCGCTACCACGAAGCCCACCGCAACCGCCGCCGCCCAGAAGGCGAGCAGCAGCAGATAGGTGAACAGGAAGAAGAAGCCGTAGCGCCGACTGGTGCGGAAATAGGCGAGCAGCGTGCCGCTGGTCACCATGTCGACGATGGCCCGTAGCGAGCCGCACAGGTGGGAGCGCACCGGCCGTCCCATGTCGGCGCGGGCGAGATCGTCCCAGGCCAGGATCTCGAAGGTGGTCGCGGTGTGCCAGCCCGGGCCTTCCGCCTCGGACTGCCAGAACGCGCCGGTGGGCGTCTTCACCGGGGCGGCATCGCGGCAGCGTGTCGCCGCCCGCCACACCGTGCCGAAGCGCTTCAGCTCGCGCAGGAAGATGCGATGGTGGCCGTCCACCGTCATAGGATCGTACCCGGCCACGAAGAACACGTGGCGCCGGCCGACGCGCGTTGCTGGCACCTCCCGCATGGGGGCGCCTTCTATCGAAAACCCTGCAGGATGGCCAGTGCCGCCGCTGGCGGGGTGTCGCCCGTGATCGCGCAAGGGTTGAAGCAGCCGGAACCTTAGATCGCGCCACGACCCAAAGAGAAGACCGCAGCACGGACCTTAATACCGTTCGATCCAGCCGGACCACGCTCTGCCTGTCCCCCGCAAGGACAGAACAGGGGCGAGAACAGACGGGTTGCGGGATGGCATTTGCACACCACGCAAGAATGCCATACTGCCCGCCGTGGCGTTTTCGGGCTAAGACCGGTGCGCTTCGCTCGTGCCATCCTGTGATGTTCGCCCGGACCTGCCGTCATGAAGCTGCGTGATCTTCTGCGTGGAGGCAAACCGAAGAAGCCCCGCGTTCCGCCGCTGGGCGCGCCGGCGGCTCAGGTGTGGACAAGCCCGTCGACCACGCTGCGCAGGCTTGGCCCATCCCCCTCCATTCTGGTGGTGAAGCTCGACCATATCGGCGATTTCATCACCGCTTTGCCAGCCGTGAAGCGGCTTCAGGCGGCGTTTCCCACCTCGGCCGTATCCTTGCTGTGCGCGCCGTTCGTGGCGGATCTCGCGCGCTCCACGGGTCTGTTCGCGGCGGTCTACAGCTTCGACTTCTTCGGCGCCCGCATGCAGGAGCCACGCCCAGCCAACGCCGACGACGTGAGCGAACTCAAGGCGATGGGGCTGCCGGTCCACGACATCGTCATCGACCTGAGGCAGTCGGACGAGGCGCGGGCGCTGCTCTGGGGCCTCGACGCCAAGGTCCGCGTCGGCTTCGGCGACCCGGTCAATCCCTTTCCCCTCGACATCGCGCTGCCGGAGCTGGAACGCAGCATGCGGCGCAAGCCGTGGCGGGCCATGACTCATTCCTCCACCCAACTGGTGCTGCTGGTGGAGGCGCTGGTGCACGCCCGCGACATGGGCGGCGAGACCGTGCACTTCGCGAGCGGCGCCGTTGCGGCCGGGGAGACGCAGAATTGCGTCATCCTTGCGCCGGGAACGCGGCTCGGCATCAAGGGCTGGACCGCGGAGGGCTGGCTCGGCCTCGCCTCTGCCATCGTGGAGCGCACCGGTCTCGACATCGCCGTCATCGGGCGGGGGGAGGAGGCCGAAACGGCGGCGCAGATGGCAAAGCTGCTGCCAAAAGGGCGGCTACGGGATTTCGTGGGGCAGGTGGACCTGGCCGACCTGCCGGCATTGATGCGACCCGCCGCCGCCTTCGTCGGGGTGGATACCGGCACCACCCACCTCGCAGCTTCGCTGGGGGTGCCCACCGTCGCCCTCTTCTCCGGCTTTGCCGATATCCGGGTCTGGGCCCCCATCGGCCCGGCCACCGTGGTGGTGCACGCCGGCGCCGGCTGCGCGCCCTGCACGTTGCCGACCGAGAGCCTGTGCCCCTACCAGCGCCGGTGCATGAGCGTGATCGATCCCGAGGCGGTGCTCGCGGCCATGTCCGGCGTCGCCGCCCATCCCGAGCTGAAGCGCCTTGCCGCCGCGCCGCAGCCTGAGCTTGTGTTCGCGGCCTCCTGAAGGCAGGAAGACCGGGCCGGCCGTGAACTGCCGGCTGGATCGATGTCCGTTCGCCGTCGCTCACGGCAATCGATCCTGGATTTGTGTCGATGCGTCTTCTTTAAGCGAACCGGTGTCCGCTTCGCTTGAAAACGCTTTGGTTGCGAGGGTCCCGTGTCCGCCGATCCGTCCACCGGTTCCCCCTTGTCCGCCGTCACCGTGGTGTTCGTCACCTACAACAGCGGGGCGGTGATCGGCCGGGCGGTGGCGAGCGTGCCGGCGCCGTGCCCGGTGGTGATCGTGGACAATGCCAGCCCCGAGGGCACCGCGTGGCGCGCCGGCCTGTCGCGGCCGGTGGACCTTGTGGAGATGCAGGCCAATGCCGGCTTCGGCACCGCCTGCAATGCGGGCGCACGACGGGCCGCCACGCCCTATGTCCTGTTCCTCAATCCCGATGCGGTGCTGGACGCTGAGACCTTGCCGACGCTGCTCGCCGCCGCTGGCCGCTACGGCGATCCGGCCATCCTGATGCCGGCCATCGTGGGCGAGAACGGCCGGCTGATGCGCAAGGAAGGCTCCATCCTGGAGCAGGTGCCGCGCCGCCTGCGCCTGTCGCCGGACGAGATCGCGGGGGATTATTGCACCCGCTTCGTCCACGGCGCCGCCTTCATGATGGCGCGGGACGCCTTCTTCACGCTGGGCGGCTTCGACGAGGCCATCTTCCTCTATCATGAGGACGACGACCTCTCTTTGCGCGCCATCGCCCGGCGCATTCCCATCATCGTGGTGCCGGCGGCGCGAGTGACCCACGCGGGCGGGCGCTCCAGCGCGCCGTCGTTCAGCCAGACCTTCAAGGTCAACCGCGCCAAGATGCAGTCCGAGCGCTACGTGCTGGAAAAATACGGCCGCTCACGCTCCACCTTCCCTCAGATCGCCAAGCTTGCCGGAGGCTGCGTGCTGGCGCTGGCGTGTCTCGATCTGCACCGTTTTGCCATCCGGACCGGAAAAATGGCGGGATGTTTCGATGAACTGCGCCGAACGCCGCCTGCGCACGTATGAAGCACAGGCGAACGTTCGCATCGCCGGGGGAGGGAGCCGCCTGCTGACCCCGTTCCCACCGGCCTTGTCCGTTGCATGCCACCGCGCGCGTGTGTAAGGCTCATTTTCCCGGTTCGTTCCGGACGGAGTTGTCCGTGACTTTGCTGAAGACCCCGCTGCTCGATACCATTCGCGATGCCGCCGACGTGCGGCGCCTGCCCCAGGACAAGCTGGCCCAGCTCGCCGCCGAACTGCGCGCGGAGACCATCGATGCCGTCTCCGTGACCGGCGGGCATCTGGGCGCGGGCCTGGGCGTGGTCGAGCTGACGGTGGCCCTGCACCACGTGTTCAACACCCCCCATGATCGCCTGATCTGGGATGTCGGCCACCAGTGCTACCCTCACAAGATTCTCACCGGCCGGCGCGACCGCATCCGCACCCTGCGCCAGGGCGGTGGCCTGTCCGGCTTCACCCGCCGGGCGGAGAGCGAATACGACCCGTTCGGGGCGGCGCACTCCTCTACCTCGATCTCCGCTGGCCTCGGCATGGCGGTGGCACGGGACCTCTCGGGGGAAGAGCGCAACGTGGTGTGCGTGATCGGCGACGGCGCCATGTCGGCGGGCATGGCCTATGAGGCCATGAACAATGCCGGCGCCATGGATTCGCGCCTCATCGTCATCCTCAACGACAACGACATGTCCATCGCCCCGCCCACCGGGGCCATGTCGGCCTATCTGGCGCGGCTCATCTCGGGGCAGACCTACCGCTCGCTGCGGGAGATCGGCAAGCAGATCGCCGGTCATTTGCCCAAGTTCGTTGAGCGCGGCGCGGCGCGGGCTGAGGAATTCGCCCGTGGCTTCTGGACCGGCGGCACCCTGTTCGAGGAACTGGGCTTCTATTATGTGGGGCCCATCGACGGGCACAATCTCGACCACCTGCTGCCCGTGCTGAAGAACGTGCGGGACGCCAAGACCGGCCCGATCCTGGTCCATGTGGTGACCCAGAAGGGCAAGGGCTACGCCCCCGCGGAGGCCAGCGCCGACAAGTATCACGGCGTGGTCAAGTTCGACGTGGTGACCGGCGCTCAGGTGAAGGCGAAGTCCAACGCCCCCTCCTACACCCGCGTGTTCGCCGAGAGCCTCATTTCACAGGCTCGGCATGATCCCAAGGTGGTCGCCATCACCGCCGCCATGCCCTCGGGCACAGGGCTGGACCTGTTCGGGCAGGTCTATCCCGAGCGCACCTTCGACGTGGGCATCGCCGAGCAGCATGCGGTGACGTTTGCCGCCGGGCTCGCGGCGGAAGGCTTCAAGCCGTTCTGCGCGCTCTATTCCACCTTCCTCCAGCGGGCCTACGACCAGGTGGTGCACGATGTGGCGCTGCAGGGCCTGCCGGTGCGCTTCATCATCGACCGCGCCGGCCTCGTCGGCGCGGACGGGGCGACCCATGCGGGCGCCTTCGACATCGCCTTCCTCGCCTGCCTGCCGGGCATGACCGTGATGGCCCCCGCCGACGAGGCGGAGCTGGTGCACATGATGGCGACCATGGTGGCCTTCGACGACGGCCCCTCGGCGGTGCGCTTTCCCCGTGGGGAAGGCGTGGGGGTGGAGCGGCCCGAGCGCGGCGAGGTCCTGCCCATCGGCAAGGGACGCATCGTGCACGGAACCGGGGAGGGCGACATTGCGCTGCTCTCCCTCGGCACCCGCCTTGCCGCGTGCCTTGATGCCGCCGAGCGGCTGGAGGCGGCGGGCTTCACCGTCACCGTGGCCGACGCCCGCTTCGCCAAGCCCCTCGACCGGGAGCTGGTGCTGAAGCTCGCCGCCGGCCATGGCGCGCTGGTCACGGTGGAAGAGGGCTCGGTGGGCGGCTTCGGCAGCCATGTGCTCCAGCTGGTCACCGACGAGGGCCTGCTGGACCGCGGCGCCGTGAAGGTGCGCGCCATGGTGCTCCCCGACATCTACATCGACCAGGAGACCCAGGCCCGCCAACTGGCTGCCGCCGGCCTCGACGCCGACGCCATCGTGGCCAAGGTGGAAGGCCTGCTGGGCAAGGCCAAGGCCGGGGTGAGCCTGCACAAGGCGGGGTGAGGGGGCGTCAGGGGTTGGAGGCGACCACCGCCACCGCCGCCACATTCCGCCGGTGCACCGCCTCATAGGGCTCGAAATACGTCACGACCCCGGTTGCGAATGCCTCGGCGGCGAAGGTCCGCAGGTCCTGCCCCGCCAGCTCTGGCTCGGCCTTCAGTCGCAGCAACTGCTCCACATAAAGCCGCGTCGCCGTGATCAGCGCCGGCCCGTAGCCGCCGGCGGCGATCACCTCCGGTGCGCCATGGTTGGGCAGGATGCGGCGCGGCCCCAGCGCCGCCAGCCGCTCCAGCTCGGTCAGGTGGATGGCGAGGCGATCGGGTTCGTCCACATAGGTGATGGGGTCTTCCAGCGTGTCGCCGGCCAGGAGCAGGCCGTCCGGCAGCAGCGCCACCGTGCCGTCCCGGCTGTGGATATCCATGTGGAAAAGCTCCACCGGAACCGAACCGACGGTCAGCTCAAGCCGCTCCTCGAACAGGACATTCGGCAGAATGAGCGGGCAGATGGGCGGGTCGCCCGCCTCCAGCCGCGCCCTGTGGACGGCAAGCAGGGCGGCCGTCTCGCGGTTGGCGATGATCTCGCAATCGGCGAACACCGCATTGCCAGCCACATGGTCGTCGTGCCAGTGGCTCAGCACCACGCGGATGCGCCGGGCGCCCCGCTGGTCCAGCGTGTCCCGAATGATGCGGGCGTGCGCCAGCGAGATGTGGGTGTCGTAGACCAGCGCCTCGTCGCCATCCAGCACCGCATAGGAGGCGATGCCGAGGGCGTAGGCGCCGTCGTCCAGCCAGTTCTCGTGGGCGCTATGCAGCCGCACTCCCGGCACCCGCCCGTCATAGAAGGCGAGCACATGCGGGGCCGGCTCCAGCACCCGCAGGGTGGAGCCCAGCGGAGCCAGCCCGGAGGCTGAACTCACTCCGCCGCTTCGAGATTGTGCCCGAGGCGGTGGGAGAGGGTGGCGAGCAGTTCCTTCGCGGCATCGGCGATGACCGTGCCGGGGGGAAAGATGGCCTCGGCGCCGGCGGCCTTCAGGGCGTCATAGTCCTGCGGGGGCACCACGCCGCCGACCACCACCATGATGTCGCCCCGGCCCTCCGCTTCCAGCGCCGCCTTCAGCGCCGGCACCAGGGTGAGATGGCCGGCGGCCAGCGAAGAGATGCCGACCACGTGCACGTCGTTCTCCACCGCCTGCCGTGCGGCTTCCTCCGGGGTGGCGAAGAGGGGGCCGATGTCCACGTCGAAGCCGAGGTCTGCGAAGGCGGAGGCGATCACCTTCTGGCCGCGGTCGTGGCCGTCCTGGCCCACCTTGGCGACGAGGATGCGCGGCCGGCGGCCCTCCGCCTGCTCGAATGCTTCCACCAGCTTCTGCAGCTTGCCCACCTTGTCCGTCATGGCGGTCGCCTCGCGCTTGTAGACGCCGGAGATGGCGCGGATCTCGGCGCGATGGCGGCCGAACACCTTCTCCAGCGCATCGGAAATCTCGCCCACCGTGGCCTTGGCCCGGGCCGCGTCAATGGCCAGCGCCAGCAGGTTGCCGTTGCCCGCCGCGCCGTTGGTGAGGGCTTCGAGCTTGCCGTCCACCTCGGCCTGGTCGCGCTCGGCGCGCAGGCGCTTGAGCTTGTCGATCTGGGCGGCGCGCACGGTGGCGTTCTCCACCTTCAGCACGTCGATCATGCGGTCGCGCTCGGGCTTGAACTTGTTGACGCCCACCACGGTCTGCGCCCCGCCATCGATGCGGGCTTGGGTGGTGGCGGCGGCCTCCTCGATGCGGAGCTTCGGGATGCCGGCCTCGATGGCCTTGGCCATGCCGCCCAGCGCCTCCACCTCCTGGATGTGCGCCCAGGCCTTGGCGGCGAGATCAGCGGTGAGCTTCTCCACGAAATAGGAGCCGCCCCACAGGTCGATCTGGCGGGTGGTGCCGCTCTCCTGCTGGAGCAGGATCTGGGTGTTGCGGGCGATGCGGGCGGAGAAATCCGTCGGCAGGGCCAGCGCCTCGTCCAGCGCATTGGTGTGCAGCGACTGGGTCTGGCCCTGAGTCGCGGCCATGGCCTCGATGGCGGTGCGCATGACGTTGTTGAACACGTCCTGCGCCGTCAGCGACCAGCCGGAGGTCTGCGAATGGGTGCGCAGGGGCAGGGACTTGGGGTTCTTGGCGCCAAGGTCGGTCATCAGACGCGTCCACAGGAGGCGGGCGGCGCGCAGCTTCGCCACCTCCATGTAGAAGTTCATGCCGATGGCCCAGAAGAACGACAGGCGCGGCGCGAACACGTCGATGGGCAGGCCGGCGGCGGCGCCGGCGCGGCCATATTCGACGCCATCCGCCAGCGTGTAGGCCAGCTCCAGGTCCTGCGTCGCGCCGGCTTCCTGCATGTGGTAGCCGGAGATGGAGATGGAGTTGAAGCGCGGCATCTCCTTCGACGTGAAGGCGAAGATGTCCGAGATGATGCGCATGGAGGGGGTGGGCGGATAGATATAGGTGTTCCGCACCATGAATTCTTTGAGAATGTCGTTCTGGATGGTGCCGGAAAGCTTGGCCGGAGCCACGCCCTGCTCTTCCGCCGCCACCACATAGAGCGCCAGAATGGGAAGAACGGCCCCATTCATGGTCATCGACACGCTCATCTGGTCCAGCGGGATGCCGGAGAACAGGGTGCGCATGTCGTAGATGCTGTCGATGGCGACGCCGGCCATGCCCACGTCGCCGGCGACGCGCGGATGGTCGCTGTCATAGCCGCGATGGGTGGCGAGGTCGAAAGCGACCGACAGGCCCTTCTGCCCGGCCGCGAGGTTGCGGCGGTAGAAGGCGTTGGAATCCTCCGCCGTGGAGAAGCCGGCATATTGCCGGATGGTCCAGGGCTGGGTCGCATACATGGGGGCATAAGGCCCGCGCAGGAATGGCGCGATACCGGGATAGGTATCGATGTAGCCGAGGCCCTCGATGTCCGCCGGCCCATAGAGCGGCTTCACCGGGATGCCCTCGGGCGTGGTCCAGGGGGCGGCGGCCGCGGAGGGGGCGACCAGCTCCGGCGCGCGCCAGTCGATGTCGGCGAAGTTGGGGATCCGGCTCATCTTCTGTTCCCTCGAAATCGGCCGCGGTGGCATTGGTGAAAAGGCTCAGGTTTCGGGCTCAGGCCCGCTTGGCAAACCAGGAGCCGGAGCACTTGGGATGGTCGGGCGACGACCAGTCGCCCGAGGCCTGATCACCCTCGGCGAGGCCCTTTGCGGTGACCTTCTGCTGCCCGTGGGCCAATGTCATCCGCACCACGCCGAGCTTGCTGATGCCGCCGGTGGCTTTCACCGGCCAAAAACCCGCGTAGGTGACTGTGCCATTCTTCACGGCCAGCTTGAAGTCGTAATTCTTGCCGCAGCTGCCGCTTTCGGCGGAGGTGCGCACCACCCACCGGCCGTCGAAGCGCCTGGCGTTGTCGGCGCGGGCGGGGCCAACGGCGGCCGCCGAGAGGAGCGCGAGGGCGGTGAGGCCCGCAATCTTGTGCACCATGGCTCGCCTCCCGTCCTGCCCGCTCAGGCCAGTCCCGCCGCCGCCTGCGCGGCGGTCAGCGTCTCCAGCACGTCGCAGCCGGCGAAGATGAAGCCGGAAACGCCCGCCGCCTTGAGCGCCGCCTCCAGCTCGGCGGGCTTGCCGGCGAGCCAGATGGCGCTGGCGCCCGCAACCTTCAGGGCCTCGGCTGTTGCGGCGCCCTCGGCGCCGTAGATCTCGTCCGAGGAGACGAGGCAGGCGAACGGCGTGCCGGAGGCCTTGAAGGCGGCTACCAGCGCGTCGCGGTCGGCGAAGCCGTCCGGGACGGGGGCGGCGATGCCGCCGGCTTCGAAGAAGTTCTTGGCGAAGCCGGCGCGCGCCGTGAAGGCGGCGACGGAACCGAGCGTGGCGAGGAAGACGGCCGGCGCCTGGGCGGCGGCTTCCGCCTTGTCGCGCAGGGCCTCGAACGGCTCGGCAATACGATGGGGCGTCAGTGCGCCGTCGGCCACGGGCTCGAAGGTGGCGGGCAGAGGCGCCAGCACTTCCGGCGCCTGCTGCACCAGGATGGGGAATTCCGAGGTGCCGGTGATGGGCGCCTTGCGGGTGGCCACATCCTTGTCGCGGCGGGCCTTCACCTCGGTGATCTCGGCCTTCAGCCATCGGTCCTCCAGCACGTCGGCCATGCCGCCGCGCTTCTCGATGGTGCGGAACAGGTCCCACGCCTTTTCGGCGAGCCCGTCGGTATGGGCCTCAACCGCGCCGGCGCCGGCGCCGGGATCTGCCACGCGGTGGACGTTGCTCTCCTCCAGCAGCATCACCTGGGTGTTGCGGGCAAGGCGCCGGGCGAAGGCGTCGGGCAGGCCCAGCGCCTGGGTGAAGGGCAGCACCGTGAGGCTGTCCGCCCCGCCCACGCCGGCCGCGAACGCCGCCACCGTGTTGCGCAGCAGGTTCACATAAGGATCGCGCCGGGTCAGCGAGCGCCACGCGGTGGTGGCGTGCACCTTCAGCGCGGTTTCGGGCAGGCCGCATTCGCGCAGCACCGCGCCCCACAGCAGGCGGATGGCGCGGAACTTGGCGATGGTGGCGGTCTGGTTCAGGTCCGCCACCAGGGCGACCTCGATGCGCGCCGCCGCCTCCGACAGGGCGATGCCGGCCTCCCCATAGGCCTTGAGATAGGCCACGGCGGTGGCGAGCACCGCCGCCAGCTCCTGAGCGTCCGATGCTCCGGCCGCATGGAACACGCCGCCGTCCGCCCGCGCGAACGGCCCGGCAAAGCCGCGCGCCGCAAGAATGGCGGAGGTCTCGGCGAAGCGCTTGGCGAGCAGCGGCCACGCCATGGGCAGGGTGCCCGCGGCGGCGAAATCCCCCAGCGGGTTCAGGCCGAAGGAAACGGCGAGGCCCTTTGGATCGAAGCCCGCGGCTTCCGCATGATCGGCGAAGGCGAGGTCTTCGCCGCGACCCTGGAAGGCGCCGCTCTCGATGCGCGTCTCGATGAGGTCGAGCAGCACGTCCTTGAGCACCACCTTCAGGTCGGCGCCGTCCGGCAGGCCGAAGCCATAGGCCGAGGGCGAGGAAGCATAGACCAGGGCAAGGCCGGAGGCGCCGCCGTCGAGGTCCTCCAGCGCCTGCGCGTGGGCGGCGGCGAGGTCCGGCTGGTCCACCCGGGCGCTGATAACCCACGGCGCGCCGGCCGGCCGCCCCGCCACGATGGGGGCCTTCACCTTGCGCTCGGGCAAAGCGTCGAGGGTGAGGCCCTCATAGGTGCGGGTGACGAGGCGCTTGTCGTAGGGCGCGCCCTTCAGCACGCCCTCGACCAGCTTCAGCCAGTCCTCGCGGGTGACGGGGGCAAGGTTGGTCGCGAAGGGCAGGGCGGTCATGAGCGGACCTCCGGGAGAGGGAACAGGAGAAAAACAGGGTGCTTCACGGCAGCGTCATGCCGGGGATCGGTGAAACCGGTGTCCATCACCACCCCTCCCGTGCCGCCAGCGACCGTTCGGCGTCGACCATGTAGTCGCGCAGCACCGGCACGTCGTCGCGTTTCTCGGAGAGCAGCAGCTGGAACACCATGTTGGAGCCGTGCAGGAAGCCCAGTTCCACTGCCGCGAGGTAGAATTCCCACATGCGGCCGAAGCGCTCGCCCATCATGGCGTCCACTTCGGCACGGCGGGCCATGAAGTTCCGCCGCCAGGCGCGGATGGTCCAGTAATAGTGCAGGCGCAGCACCTCGCAGTCATCGACCCAGAGATGGGTGCGCTCGGTGGAGGCGAACACTTCCGACAGCGCCGGCACATAGCCGCCGGGGAAGATATACTTGCGGATGAACGGCGCCGTGGTGCCGGGCGGCGACATGCGGCCGATGGCGTGCACCAGCGCGAAGCCGCCCTCATCCAGCAGGTTGCGGATGGTGGTGAAGTAATCGTCGAAGTGCGAGACGCCCACATGCTCCATCATGCCGATGGAGACCACGCGGTCGAACTTGCCCTTCAGGTTGCGGTAATCCACCTCGCGGAAGTCGATGGAACCGGCCACCCCCGCCGCCTCCGCCAGCCGCCGGCTTTCGGCGAGCTGCTCCGGCGAGACGTTGATGGCGGTGACCTGCGCGCCGCATTCCTTTGCCATGTAGATGGCAAGCCCGCCCCAGCCGGAGCCGATCTCCGCCACCCGCATGCCGGGGGCGATCTTCAGCTTGGCGGCGATGTGGCGGAACTTGTTGCGCTGGGCATCGGCCAGCGGCTCTTCCGGATCGCGGAAGTAGGCGCAGCTGTAGGCCATGGTCTCGTCCAGCCACAGCCGGTAGAAAGCGGCCGGGTGGTCGTAGTGGGAGGAGACGTTCTCCTTCGCCTTGGCCACCGGGTTCGCCTGCTGGAACCGCCGCACCGAGCGCCACGCCTTGCGCAGCGCCTGCTGCACCGGGTGGCTGCCCAGCCCCTTGCGGTTCACCGAGAACAGGTTGAGCAGCTCGAACGCACCGGCCCCGTCCTCGAAGGAGAGGCGGCCGTCCATATAGGCTTCCGCCGCCACCAGCTCCGGATTGAAGAACAGGTCCCGCTCCAGCTTCTTGTCATGCATGCGCACGGTGACGGACGGCCCATCCTGCCCCGAGCCGAAGGCATGGCGCTGCCCATCGGCGGTAATCACCGTCAGGCGGCCCTTTTCCACAAAGCGGCTGAGGAGGTGGGAGAGGAGGCGCATGGTCAGAACCTCGGCTCTTGCTTGCCCTGGATCGGCCCGGAGCCGGGCGGATTCCAGTTGAGGATTTCGTCGTCATCGCGGCCTCGCCCGCTGCCTGCCGCCGCAGTTGCAGTGGGGAAGGCAAGGCAGAAAAGGGAGATGGCGCCCCACAGGACGATGGCCCCCCGGCCGAGGGCGATGGTCATGACCTCTAGTGCGGCTTGGTCCAGGGGCGGGCCGACAAAGTGGATATAAGCGATAAAGGCGGCGGTTGGCAGCGCCACGAGAGTAATGGTGATCAAGATGAAGCTGAGCCAGAAGCCGAAGCCGGCATCTGCCAGCCGGGCGCTGGAGATAATCACGTAGGTGACGCCGATAGCCATCCCTACATGGTTCGCATAGCTTTGAGGATCGAGCTGGTCCTGAAACTGTGCGAAAACGAAGCTCCCGCCAATCAGGAACGCGACCGACAAGGCATAAGCCAGACGTGACAATCGCATCGACCGGGTCATGACCTGATCTCCCAACGCGGCCCGCCACCGCGGCGGCCGTTCGCATCCCCCTGCCACGGCAAGAAGGAACTGAAAAGCCGCCGCGCCGCACGCATCACGCGAATTCCAGGATCACCGCATCCACGGCGAGGCTGTCGCCGGCCTTCGCGTGGACCGCCTTGATGACGCCGTCGCGCTCGGCGCGCAGCACGTTCTCCATCTTCATGGCTTCCACGATGGCGAGGATCTCGCCGTTCTTCACCTCCTGGCCGGGGGTGACGGCGATGGAGACCACGAGGCCCGGCATGGGGCACAAAAGCTCCTTGCCGCCGCCGGCGGTTTCCTTCTTCGGCATCAGCGCCGCGAGCGAAGCCGACAGCTCGGTGTAGACCCGCGCCTTGGTGGCGATGCCGCGATGGGCCAGCAGATAGCCGTTGGGGATGGTGCGCACCTGCACCGCCACCTGGTCGGCGTCGATGGTGCCGGTCCACACCACGTCGCCGGGCTTCCAGGTGGAGCGCAGCAGGTGGGTATGACCGGCGGTGCCGTCGGCGTCGAAGATCTGCACCTTGTAGCCGCCGTCCACCGCTTCCACCTCGCACGCGGTGGAAAGGGTCTCCTCGGCGGCGGAGAGGTGCACGATGCGGCGCTTGGCGAAGGCCACCGGCACGCCGGAGGTCTGGCCGGAAATGTGCCGCTTGCGGGCGTTGTGGATGTGGTCGATCACCGCCGCCACGGCGGAGAGCGTGTGCACCAGCTCGCCTTCCGGCGCGCGGGCATGGAAGCCGTCGGGATATTCCTCGGCGATGAAGCCGGTGGAGAGGCGGCCGTCCCGCCAGCGCGGGTGGGACATGAGCGCCGACAGGAACGGAATGTTGTGGCCGATGCCGTCGATGGCGAAGGCATCCAGCGCATCCGCCTGCGCCTCGATGGCGATGGCACGGGTGGGGGCGTGGGTCACCAGCTTCGCGATCATGGGATCGTAGAAGATGGAGATTTCCCCGCCCTCATAGACGCCGGTGTCGTTGCGCACGGTGATGGGGCCGTCCTTGCCTTCCGCCGGCGGGCGATAGCGCACCAGACGGCCGGTGGAGGGCAGGAAGTTGCGGTAGGGGTCTTCCGCATAGATGCGGCTTTCCACCGCCCAGCCGGTGAGCTTCACGTCGTCCTGGGTGATGGAGAGCGGCTCGCCGGCGGCGACGCGGATCATCTGCTCCACCAGGTCGATGCCGGTGATCAGCTCGGTGACCGGATGCTCCACCTGCAAGCGGGTGTTCATCTCCAGGAAGTAGAAGCTCTTGTCCTGGCCGGCGACGAACTCGACCGTGCCGGCGCTGTCGTAGCCCACCGCCTTGGCGAGGGCGACGGCCTGCTCGCCCATCTTCTTGCGGGTGGCCTCGTCCAGCAGCGGGGAGGGAGCTTCCTCCACGACCTTCTGGTTGCGGCGCTGGATCGAGCACTCGCGCTCGCCGAGGTAGATGACGTTGCCGTGCTTGTCGCCCAGCACCTGGATCTCGATGTGGCGCGGATCGACGATGAACTTTTCCACGAACACGCGGTCATCGCCGAAGGAGGACTTGGCCTCGGACTTGGCGCGGTCGAAGCCGTCCTGCACCTCGTCGCGGGAATAGGCGATGCGCATGCCCTTGCCGCCGCCGCCGGCGGAGGCCTTGATCATCACCGGATAGCCGATCTCGTCGGCAATCTTGGCCGCCTCGGTGCCGTTCTCCAGCACGCCCAGATAGCCGGGGACGGTGGAGACATGGGCTGCCGCCGCCGCCTTCTTGGACTCGATCTTGTCGCCCATGGCGTCGATGGCGTGGGGATTGGGACCGATGAAGACGATGCCGTGCTCCGCCAGCAGCTTGGGGAAGGAGGCGCGCTCGGACAGGAAGCCGTAGCCGGGATGCACCGCTTCGGCGCCCGTGAGCTTGCAGGCCTCCACGATCTTCTCGGCGATCAGGTAGGACTGGGCGGCCTGGGGCGGGCCGATGTGCACCGCCTCGTCGGCCATCTCCACATGGAGGGCGTCCTTGTCGGCATCCGAGTAAACGGCGACGGTCTTGATGCCCATCTTGCGCGCCGTCTTGATGACGCGGCAGGCGATCTCACCCCGGTTCGCGATCAGGATCTTCGAGAACATGGCGTTCGGTTCCTTTGCGCCAGCGGCGCGACAAGTCTCGGGAACCGCTGCCCCCTCCCAACCCTCCCCCGCAAGCGGGAGAGGGCTTTTCCGGCTGTCCCGGCCTCGCTCCCTCTCCCGCTTGCAGGGGAGGGCTGGGGAGGGGGCCGGGGCGGTTGAGGTGGAGGCCTGCGGTCGTTCGGTCCGGCCAGAGCCGCCTAAAGCGGCATGTTGTCGTGCTTGCGCGAGGGCTGCTCGAGCTTCTTGGTGCGCAGCATGGCGAGGGCGCGGGCGAGGCGCCGGCGGGTGGAGTGGGGCATGATCACCTCGTCCACATAGCCGCGCTCCGCCGCCACGAAGGGCGACAGGAAGCGCTCCTCGTAGTTCTTGGTCTGGGCGGCGATCTTGTCCGGATCGCCCATGTCGGCGCGGAAGATGATCTCCACCGCGCCCTTGGCGCCCATCACCGCGATCTGGGCGGTGGGCCAGGCATAGTTCACGTCGGCGCCCACATGCTTGGAGGCCATCACGTCATAGGCGCCGCCGAAGGCCTTGCGGGTAATGACGGTGACCAGCGGCACGGTGGCCTGCGAATAGGCGAACAGCAGCTTGGCGCCGTGCTTGATGAGGCCGCCGTATTCCTGCGCCGTGCCGGGCAGGAAGCCGGGCACGTCCACGAAGGTCACGATGGGGATCTCGAAGGCGTCGCAGAAGCGCACGAAGCGGGCCGCCTTGCGGGAGGCGTCCGAATCGAGCACCCCCGCGAGCACCATGGGCTGGTTGGCGACGAAGCCGACCGTGCGCCCCTCGATCCGGCCGAAGCCGGTGACCATGTTGCGGGCGTAGGCCGCCTGGATCTCGAAGAAGTCGCCCTCGTCCACGACCTTCAGGATCAGTTCCTTGATGTCGTAGGGCTTGTTGGGATTGTCCGGGACCAGGGTGTCGAGGCTCTCGTCGTAGCGGCCCGGATCGTCGAAGGACGGCCACTCGGGCGCGCCTTCCTGGTTGTTGGAGGGCAGGAAGTCGATGAGCCGCCGGGTCTCCAGCAGCATCTCCACGTCGTTCTCGTAGGAGCCGTCCGCCACCGAGGACTTGCTGGTGTGCACCTTGGCGCCGCCCAGTTCCTCGGAGGTGACGGTCTCGTTGGTGACGGTCTTCACCACCTCCGGGCCGGTCACGAACATGTAGGAGGTGTCGCGCACCATGAAGATGAAGTCGGTCATGGCCGGGGAGTAGACGTCGCCGCCGGCGCAGGGGCCCATGATCAGCGAGATCTGCGGGATGACGCCGGAGGCGACGACATTGCGCTTGAACACCTCGCCGTAGCCGCCCAGCGCCGCGACGCCTTCCTGGATGCGCGCGCCGCCGGCGTCGAACAGGCCGATGATGGGGGCGCGGGTCTTCAGCGCCATGTCCTGGATCTTGGTGATCTTGCGGGCGTGCTCCTCGGAGAGGGAGCCGCCGAACACGGTGAAGTCCTTGGCGAAGACGAACACCTTGCGGCCGTTGACCGTGCCCCAGCCGGTGACGACGCCGTCGCCGGGGACCTTCTGGTCGGCCATGCCGAAGTCCACGCAGCGGTGCTGCACGAAGGTGTCGTATTCCTCGAACGTGCCGCGATCGAGCAGCAGTTCGATACGCTCGCGGGCGGTGAGCTTGCCGCGGGCGTGCTGGGCCTCGATGCGCCGTGCCCCGCCGCCGAGTCGGGCGACCGAGCGCCGGCTTTCGAGCTCTTCGAGGATGTCCTTCATGCCGAGCGCTCCCCAGGTGCGGTGCTTGGAACCGTGTT
Source organism: Xanthobacter autotrophicus Py2 (assembly GCA_000017645.1). Classification (NCBI taxonomy): domain Bacteria; kingdom Pseudomonadati; phylum Pseudomonadota; class Alphaproteobacteria; order Hyphomicrobiales; family Xanthobacteraceae; genus Xanthobacter; species Xanthobacter versatilis. The sequence continues at coordinate 5,241,621 of CP000781.1, read as the reverse complement.
TGTGAAATCGAGACTATCGAGGGTTCAAAGGCGGCGAAAGCCCAAGCTTTGCGATGCCGCCACTCCCATCGCTGCTGTCGGCTAACAGGAGTTGCGGGCGTTGGGAATATGTGAAAAATTCACGTTGTTTATTGTGAAGAATTCGCAATCCCGAAGTCGGGGCCGCCCATGCGTCAGAAGATCTATGCCGGCCATGCGGTGCGGCGGCTCAGGGAAAAGCTGGGGCTCAAGCAGAGCGAGCTGGCCCAGCGCCTCGCGGTCTCGCCATCCTACATCAACCAGATCGAGAGCAACCAGCGCCCGCTGACCGCCTCGATCCTCATCGCCATCTCGCGCACCTTCGCCGTGGATATCACCTCCTTCGGCGCGGAGGACCTCGACCGGCTGGTGGCCGACCTGCGCGAGACCGCGGCCGACCCGCTGTTCAAGGATCTCGACCTCGGCCTTCAGGACATGAAGGCGGTGGCCAACCTCTCCCCGGCCTTCGCCCATGCCTTCCTGCGCATGCACGTGGCGCTGCGGCGCACGGCGGAGTGGCGCGCCTCCCTCGACGACATGCTCACCGCAGGCGTGGCGCCGGGGGCGGACGAGGCCAAGCTGATCCCCTACGAGGAAGTCCGCGACTTCTTCCACTATATCGACAATTACGTGGATCCCCTCGACCGCGCGGCGGAGGCTGCCGCCTCCAGCCTCGGCATCCTGGAAGGCGCGGATCCCGCCGCCGCCTTCGCCGCGCATCTCGCCCGCCGCCATAATGTGCAGGTGGAGGTGGGGCCGGCCGACCCGGACGCGCCGCTGTCACGCTTCGATCCACGCTTGCGGCGCCTGGTGCTGTCGGGTGTGCTGTCAACGCCGACGCGGGCGTTCCGCATCGCCGCCACCATCGCCCAGCTGGAGCACGGCGCGCTGGTGGAGGCGACGGTCGCCTCCGGAGCCTTCCGCAGCCAGACCGCCACGGAGATCTGCCGGCTGGCGCTGCATAATTATTTCGCCGGCGCGCTGATGCTGCCCTATCGCCGGTTTCATGACCTCGCCCGGCGGCTGCGCCACGACCTCGACCGCCTGGTGCTGGAGACCGGGGCCAGCCTGGAGCAGGTGTGCCATCGCCTGTCCACGCTGCAGCGGCCGGGGGCAAAGGGGGTGCCCTTCTATTTCGCCAAGGTGGATCGCGCCGGCAACATCACCAAGCGCCATTCGGCCACGCGCTTCCAGTTCGCCCGCCACGGCGGGGCCTGCGCCGCCTGGAACGTGCACGAGGCGTTCGAGATGCCGGGGCGCACGCTGGTACAGGTGGGTGAGATGCCCGACGGCGCACGCTACATCTGTCTCGCCCGTGCCGTGGTCAGCCCCTCCCTGCGCCACGGCCAGCCCTCGCGGGCCTATGCCTTCGGCCTCGGCTGCGAGGTCGCGTTCGCCCATGACACCGTCTATGCGGACGGGCTGGACCTGAAGGCCGCGCCGGTGGCCAAGCTGGGTGTCTCCTGCCGCATCTGCCCGCGCCGCGACTGCGACCTGCGGGCCTTCCCGCCGCTGGACCGGGAGATCCGCATCGACGAGAACGTGCGGGATATCGTTCCGTTTACCATCTCCTGACGCAATTGCGCCTTTCTGCCGCTTAGGAATGGCCCTGCCTTGGCACATGAAACGCCATGAGGGCGGAGATAAACTAAGTGCATCGACTCTCTGTCGAGTCGAATGGGAGTGATCCATGAGGGTGCTCAGACTGGCTGGCTGGGTCGCTGGCCTGGCGATGGCAGGGATCGTGTCCGCCCAGGCGGCACCGGCCTTCTCCACTGCGAACGTGAATATCCGGACGGGTCCGGACACCGAATTCCCGAGCCTCGGCGTCATTCCCGAAGGCTCGCCGCTCGAAGTCGAGGGCTGTCTCCAGGATGAATCCTGGTGCGACGTCATCTGGCAGGACTATCGCGGCTGGGTTTACAGCGAATATCTCGGCTACGAGCAGCAGGGCCGCACCGCGGTGCTTCCCGACTGGGGCGTGGCTGCTATCGGCGTGCCCGTGGTGGCGTTTGCCGCCTCGCAATACTGGAACCAGTATTACGTGGGCCGGCCCTACTACGTGAACCAGCCCTGGTATGCGGACCGCTACCGGTGGGAAGGCTATGCGCCGCGGCCGCGTCCCGGCTGGTATGCCCCGCCTCCGGGGCCGCGCCAGCCCGGCTGGTGGCGTAACAACTATATCGCCCCTCCCGGCATGCAGCCGCCCCCGCCCGTTGCTCCGCCGCCGCCTCCCGGCTGGAACCGTCCCGGTGGACCGGGTGGTCCCGGCTATCCGGGTGGCCCTGGTTATCCTGGTGGTCCCGGCCGTCCGGGTGAGCCCGGTGGTCCTGGCTATCCGGGTGGTCCTGGCCGTCCTGGTGAGCCTGGCGGTCCTGGTGGTCCCGGTTATCCGGGCGGTCCTGGTCGTCCGGGTGAGCCCGGTGGTCCCGGCCGTCCCGGCGTTCCCGGCCAGCCTGGGGTTCAGCCCGGCACGCCTCCCGGTCAGCCGGGTGGTCCTGGTGGTCCTGGTGGTCCTGGTCGTCCGGGTGAGCCCGGCGGTCCCGGCCGTCCCGGCGTTCCCGGCCAGCCTGGAGTTCAGCCCGGCACGCCTCCCGGTCAGCCCGGTGGTCCGGGTGGTCCTGGTCGTCCGGGTGAGCCCGGCGGTCCCGGCCGTCCCGGCGTTCCCGGCCAGCCTGGGGTTCAGCCCGGCACGCCTCCGGGTCAGCCGGGTGGTCCAGGTGGTCCCGGCCGTCCCGGTGTCCCCGGCCAGCCTGGGGTTCAGCCCGGCACGCCTCCCGGTCAGCCCGGTGGTCCGGGTGGTCCCGGCCGTCCCGGTGTCCCCGGTCAGCCTGGGGTTCAGCCCGGCACACCTCCCGGTCAGTCCGGCCAGCCCGGTGGTCCCGGCCGTCCGGTGGTTCCCGGCCAGCCTTCGGGCCAGCCCGGCACGCCTCCCGGTCAGCCCGGCCGTCCCGGCGGTCCTGGGCCGAACGGTTTGCCGAACCGCCCGCCGTCGCCGCAGGAACGCCAGCAGTTGCAGCAGCAACAGCGCCAGCAGATCCAGCAGGAGCAGTTGCAGCAGCGTCAGCAGCAGCAGATCCAGCAGCGTCAGCAACAGCAGCAGCGCCAGCAGGAACAGATCCAGCAGCGCCAGCAACAGCAGCAGCGCCAGCAGGAACAGATCCAGCAGCGTCAGCAGCAGCAGTTCCAGCAGCGCCAGCAACAGCAGCAGCGCCAGCAGGAGCAGATCCAGCAGCGTCAGCAACAGCAGATCCAGCAGCGCCAGCAGCGTCCGCCGGAGCAGTACCAGCAGCGGCCGCCGCAACAGCAGCGTCAGGAGCGTCCGCCGCAGCAGTACCAGCAGCAGCGTCCGCCGCAGCAGCAGGGCCAGCCGCAACGCCAGCCCCAGCCTCAGGGCCAGCCGCAGCGGCCACAGGGACGGCCTGACTGCCGTGGGCCTGACTGCCCGCCGCCGCGCTGAACTACAGCGCTGCTGAACCAACGGAGCCCGGCCATCACGGCCGGGCTTCTTTCTTTCCGGGGCGGGCCGAGGCCCGATCCTCTTCCGGGGCTTCCTCCCCATCGACGGATGGAACGTGGCGGGCTATGGGCTTGCCATGTCCCGCTCCACTCCGTCCCGCTCCACTCCGTCCCGCCCCGTCCTGCGCTTCGCGCCGTCGCCTACGGGTCTCATCCATGTGGGCAATGCCCGCACCGCCCTCATCAATGCGCTGCTCGCCCGGCGCGCCGGCGGCACCTTCATCCTGCGCTTCGACGATACCGACGCCGCCCGCTCCCGCGCCGAATATGCCGACGCCATCGCGACGGACCTCGCGTGGCTGGGCATCCCGCCCGACCTCACCTTCCGCCAGTCGGACCGCATCGGCGAGTATGAGGCCGCAACCCAGCAACTGAAGGCCTCCGGGCGGCTCTATCCCGCCTATGAGAGCGAGGACGAGCTGGAGCTGAAGCGCCGGCTGCAGCGGGCGCGTAGCCTGCCGCCGGTCTATGACCGCGCGGCGCTGGCGCTCACCGCGGCGGATCGTGCCCGGCTGGAGGCCGAGGGCCGCCGCCCGCACTGGCGCTTCCGCCTCGACCATCGCGTGGTCGCCTGGGACGATGGCGTGCGCGGGCCGCAGCAGGTGGACACGGCGAGCCTGTCCGATCCGGTTCTGGTGCGCGCTGACGGCAGCTTCCTCTATACGCTGCCGTCCGTGGTGGATGACCTCGCCATGGGCGTCACGGACGTGGTGCGCGGCGAGGACCATGTGACCAACACGGCGGTCCAGATCGAGATTTTCGAGGCGCTGGGCGGGGTGGCTCCGCGCTTCGCCCACCATAATCTGCTCACCCTGCCGTCAGGCGAGGGACTGTCGAAGCGGCTCGGCCACCTGTCCCTTTCGGCGCTGCGCGAGGCTGGGCAGGAGGCGCTGGCGGTCGCGGCGGCGGCCGTCCTCGTGGGCACCTCCCATGCGGTGGAGGCGGTGGAAAGCCTCGAGGCGCTGGCGGGCATGGTGGACCTCGCCCACATCTCCCGCGCCCCGGCCCGGTTCGATCCTGACGATCTTGCCCAGCTCACCGCCCGCACCCTCCACATGATGCCCTTCGAGGCTGCGGCTTCGCGCCTCGCGGCGGCGGGCATCGGCGGCGGCGTGGCCTTCTGGCTGGCGGTGCGGGGCAATCTCGCGCGGTTTTCGGAGGCGGCGGATTGGTGGGCTCTGGTGTCCCAGCCGGCGGCGGGTGTGGTGGCGGAGTCCGATCGTACCTTCCTCGGCGAAGCGGCGGCCCTGCTGCCGCCGGAGCCCTGGGACGGGCAGACCTACGCGAACTGGATCAAGGCGGTGAAAGCGGCGAGCGGGCAGTCGGGCAAGGCTCTGTTCCACCCGCTGCGCCTCGCCCTGACCGGTCTGGAGAAGGGACCGGAGCTAGCCGCCTTGCTGCCGCTGATGGGCCGTGAGCGGGTCGCGGGCCGGCTGGGCGGCGGGGTGGCGTAGGCCGGAGCGGGTCAGGCGCAACCATTCGGGCGGGGCGAGTGCGAAGGGTGCGAAGCGGCTCGGATCCCGGTTGGAAACTCATCAAGGCAAACTCGCAATCACCCGCCGTCATGCCTGGGCGTGTCCCGGGCATCCACGCCGTTCCGCTCGCACGCACCTCTCAAGGCTGCTGCAAGGCTCCCCGCGCGGAAGGCCGGGTCGAGCCCGGCCATGACGATGCGAATGCGTCTTCGAAGGCTGCAAGCGTCGATCGGAGATGCCGCCTACTCCGCAGCGCCTATTGCGCGGTTCCCTGGCCTGCGCTTTGGCCTGCGCCCTGCGTGTTCTGCTGGTTCTGGGCATTCTGCGAGCGGGGCAGGGGGATAATGCGCACCTTGCGCTGGCCCGGCTGCTCCGAAGCTGGGGCGAGCGGGGCGGCGGCGGTGGCCGCCACGGGGCCGCCGGCCTCCGCCACCGGATCGGCGACGGGCTGGCGCTGGGCATTCTTGCCCTTGGCGTTGGACGCCGGATCGTTGAACTTCGGCTGCGACATCTCGCGGGCCTGCTCCTCGGTCACGAGGATGTCGCCCTTGCGCAACGTGGTCTCGTCCTCGAGCCCGGCGAGGGCCTGCGCCCACGACTGGCCGGCCGGCTTGCAGGTGCAGGACGACACCAGCTCCTTGCGATAGCGCAGCGCATTGGGCAGCGACATATAGGACTGGCCGGAAATGCTGACCGCCGACTTGATGTCGCCGCTGTAGGTGAAGAGTTGCGCGTCCGAGCCCGGGCACAGCCGCTTGCACAGCTGGTCGTCCTGCGCGTAGCGGCTGGAGTTGGTGGAGTTCGCCATGGGGAAGAAATAGCCGTCGCAGGTGCGCACGCACACGGTGCGGGACGAATACTGCTTCGGCTGGTCGAGCGGGATGGTGGCGAGATCCGGCGCGCTTTCCTCTTCCTGCGCGCTCTGCGGCGTGCCGAAAATGGCCTCGAAGAAGTTGCGGGGCTTCTGCGGCTCGGACGGGCGCCGGGCGGCCTGCACGGCGGCGGTATATTGCGGGCCGCAATTGTTCTGGGCGAGGGCGAGGATCAGGGCCCGGCGCTGGCCGCTCTGGTCCGATCCGCCGCGCTCCACGCCAGCGAGCTGGGAGCGGATGCGCGACACCTGGTCGTCGATCTGGTCGCACTGGGGCGGGCGCGGCGGCCCCTGGAAGATGAAGAAGCCGCGCGGGGCATCGCAGCCCATGCCGCGGGCCTGGGAGGTGAGCCGGTCGAGGTCGGAGCGCAGCTTCGCCGCCTGCTGCTGCTGGGCGGCTGCACCGTTGGCGCCCCGGTCAAGGGACATGAGGGAGGATTCGAGCTGCGTGCAGGCCGGGCTGCCGGCCTGGGCCAGCGCCTGCGAGGCGCTGCCTGCCGCCGCTCCGGCCAGGAGAAGCCCGAACACGATCTTGCGGGCCACATGGCGGAGATTTCCGCCGACGCCCATGCCTCGCTCAGACCCCATCCTCACCTTCTCGACTCTCGCTTTGCCGCCCATCTGCGACCGCACCTCTATAGCCCGACACCGAACGGGAATGGTGACGAAACTATGGCTTCATCACGGTCCGTCAGGTGCCGGCCGCGCCTTCGCGCCGCTCGCCTGCCCCGGATCTCAGCTCTTGCCGCGGTTGCGGATGTTGAAGCTGTCGTAGGCGTATTCGGCGATCTGCCACCACACCAGCTGGTCGGCGCGGACGGCGGTCATGGACTCCAGCGCCTGTTTGAAGGCCGGGTTGGTGGCGGCGATCTCGTTATAGAGCTCGAACGCCGCCTTGTGGCCCGCCTCCATGATGGAGGGCGGGAAGGGCCGTAGCTCCGCCCCCTGCTGCACCAGGCGGCGCAGGGCCGGCGGGTTCACAAAGTCGTACTTGGCCAGCATCCAGTTGTTGGCGGCTTCGGCGGCGTTGCGGACGATGGCCTGGTAGTGCTTCGGCAGGGCGTTCCACTGCTTGTCGTTGATGACAAGGTGCATCATGGCCCCGCCTTCCCACCAGCCAGGGTAGTAGTAATATTTCGCCACCTTCACGAGGCCGAGCTTCTCGTCGTCGTAGGGGCCGACGAACTCGGCGGCGTCGATGGTGCCGCGCTCGAGGGCGGCATAGACATCGCCGGGCACGATCTGCTGCGGCACCACGCCCAGCTTCGCCAGCACCTGGCCGCCGATGCCGCCGATGCGGAACTTCAGGCCCTTCAGGTCGTCGACGCCGGTAAGCTCCTTGCGGAAGAAGCCGCCCATCTGGCACCCCGAATTGCCCATGGGCATGGAGGTGACATTATACTTGGCGAGCACGCCGTTGATGATCTCAGCGCCACCGCCGAAGAACCACCAGGAATGCTGCTGGCGCGAGTTGAAGCCGAACGGCACGCCGGTGCCGAAGGCCAGCGCCGGGTCCTTGCCAGTGTAGAAATAGGTGGCGGTCTGCGCGCATTCCACCGAGCCGGTGGAGACCGCATCCAGCGCCTGCAGGCCGGGCACCAGCTCTCCCGCCGGGAAGGTCTGGATCTGGAACCGCCCATCGGTGGCCTCGGACACGTAGCGTGCGAAGGTCTGCGCGGTGCCGTAGATGGTGTCCAGCGACCGGGGGAAGGAGGAGGTCAGGCGCCACTTCACCTCGGGCTGGCTCTGGGCAAGGGCCGGAGCTGCGAGCGCGCCGGTGGCGAGCGCTGTGGCGGAGGCGCCAATGAAGTGCCGGCGCTTGATGTCCATATGGTGCTCCTCGGGCCTTTTCTTGTCGGCGTTGCCATTGCGACAGCCGATTGGTGTCTTGTCTGCGCGCGGTGCGGACCGCGCGGCGCTGGAGCGACCCCCTCTGCATCGGTCGCAGACCGGGCCGCTGGTATCAATGGGGCGACAGGGGTGTCATGGCCGCGCCTCCGCGTCAATCGCGAGCCGGCGCGAGAGCGCAGGGAGCGCTTTTATCGGGCTGCTGCCGCCGATCACCTTTTCCTGAGCGGGACTTTCCCCATATCAGGAGCGACAATCCGCGGGAGCTTTCATGACCGTTGTGAACCGTTCAACCTGGGCAAGCCGCTTTGCGAACCATGCCCGGTCCGGCGCCATTGTGCTCGCGGCGCTGCTGGTGCCGGCCCTGTCGGCGATGGCGCAGGAGCCGAACCTCATCTTCAAGAAGTCCACCGTCTGGAAGTTCCTCACCCCGGACGACAAGCTGGCGGTCTACGGCATCGACGATCCGGTGGTGGACGGCGTCGCCTGCCACTACACCACGCCTGAGAAGGGCGGCCTGAAGGGCATGGTGGGCGTGGCGGAGGAGGTGTCCGACATCTCGCTGGCGTGCCGGCAGGTGGGGCCCATCTCGTTCAAGAGCAAGTTCGAGCAGGGCGACGTGGTGTTCCGCGAGGGCCGCTCCTTCTTCTTCAAGAAGATGCAGATCGTGCGTGGCTGTGACACCAAGCGCAACGTGCTGGTTTACCTCGTCTATTCGGACAAGCTGATCGACGGCAGCCCGAAGAATTCGACCTCCACCGTGCCCATCATGCCTTGGGGTGGGGGCGCCGACGTGCCCAAGTGCGCGGACTTCGTGAAGTGAGCCTGCCCCGGATCCACCGGGGCCTGCCGATGACGGCGGCTGCGCCCCTCAGCGCGAGCAGGTGATGGCCACCGCCTCGGGGCACAGCGGGCCGGTGCAGGCGGCGGGCGGCGCGGAGCGTGCAGGGGTGAGGGCGGTTTCGGCGACACGGCCGAAATCGATCGCGCGGCTGTAATCGTGGGAGCGGCACCAGGCGACCGCCATACGCTCGCCGCACGGCGCGCCGGCGGCCAGGCAACGGTCGATGCCGTAGCCATCGGAATTGTCGATGATGAAGATGCGGGTGTCGGCCTCGGCCAAAGCGGTCAGGGACAGGGTCGCCACGGCTGCGACGACCAGCGTTCGGATGCTTTGCATGAGCGGGAAACGGCCTTTTTGATCAGCGCCGCGGCGGTGTTCCGGACCCTTCGCCCCGCGTTCGGGGCCAGGCGCGGAGGGGCGGAGAGGCCTCCGCCGATGCGCCGCCGGGGCGCTCTCGCGGGGCTGGGGATAGGCCGGCGGCCCCCGAATGGTCAAGCGTGGCCATATAACGAAGTGCGGAGCGCCCACCGGCTCGCGGGTGAAAAACCGAGGCGGCGCAAGGGCGCGCGGGCTGGTGCCCAGACTGCGCATGGCTGTTCCGCCACACCGACGCGAAAGCTCTTGACGGCTGCCCCCGCCCGAACCATTGTCCCGCGCCATGAACGGTCGGTTTGCCATCACCTGCGCCATTGCGGCGATTATTTGCGGTTAGCCGAAAAGCTGGCCGTGGCCGTCCCTTGCTGCTCCCTTAAGACTTAAGGATCTGGACGCCCCGGCCGGTGCACCGGCACGGCGCACGTGCGCCATTCGGGGGAACGATCCATGGAGCTCAGGCTCTACAATACCTTGACCCGCTCGAAGGACACGTTGCGTCCGCTCGATCCCGCCAACGTGCGCATGTATGTCTGCGGCCCCACCGTCTACGACCACGCCCATATCGGCAATGCGCGGCCGGTGATCGTGTTCGACGTGCTGTTCCGCCTGCTGCGCCGCCTCTATGGCGAAGGCCACGTCAAATACGTCCGCAACATCACCGACGTGGACGACAAGATCAACGCGCGCGCCGCCGAGCGTGGCATCACCATCCGCGATCTCACCGAAGAGACCTACCGCTGGTTCCGCGAGGATACGGCGGCGCTGAACTGCCTGCGGCCCACGGTGGAGCCGCGCGCCACCGAGCACATTGCCGAGATGCGCACCCTCATCGAGAGTCTGGTCGCCTCCGGCCATGCCTATGTGGCGGAAGAGCACGTGCTGTTCCATGTGCCCTCCATGCCGGACTATGGCCGCCTCTCCCGCCGCCCGCTGGACGAGATGGTCGCCGGCGCCCGCGTGGACGTGGCGCCCTACAAGCGCGATCCCATGGACTTCGTGCTGTGGAAGCCGAGCGAGGCCGGCATCCCCGGCTGGCCCTCGCCCTGCGGCATCGCCACACCCGGCCGTCCCGGCTGGCACATCGAGTGCTCGGCCATGTCGTGGCGCCACCTGGGCGAGACCTTCGACATCCATGGCGGCGGCATCGACCTCGTGTTCCCGCACCATGAGAACGAGATCGCCCAGTCGCGCTGCGCCTTCCACACCGGCGTGATGGCGCAGATGTGGATGCACAACGGCTTCCTGATGCTGGAAGGCGAGAAGATGTCGAAGTCCCTCGGCAACTTCGTCACCATCCGCGAACTGCTCGCCGAATGGCCGGGCGAGGTGCTGCGCCTCGCCATGCTCTCCACCCATTACCGCCAGCCCATCAACTGGACCCGGCAGGGCCTGGGCTTCGCCGCCAAGACCCTGGACAAGTGGTATCGCATCATCGGCGAGGCGGAGGCCGAGACCGGGGAGGGCAATCCGTTCGAGACCGAGATCGCCGACCGGCTCGCCGACGACCTCAACACGCCGTCCGTCATCACCCACCTGCACCATCTTGCGGAAGTCGCCGAGCACGAGGAGGCCTCGTCCGCCCTGCGCCGCCGCTTCAAAGGCGCGGCCAACCTGCTGGGTCTGCTCGGCGATACCGAAACCGGGTGGCGCGCCCGGCAGAAGGAGGCCATCGCTTTGGACGAGGGCGTGATCGCCGGCCTCATCGCCGATCGCCTCGCCGCCCGCAAGGCGAAGGATTTCAAGCGCGCCGACCAGATCCGCGAGGAGTTGGCCGCTCAGGGTGTGGTGCTGATGGACAACAAGGACGGAACCACCAGCTGGGAGGTGTCGCGATGACCGCCGCCAAGCTCTCCCTGCGCCCGTACCTGCCGGCCGATGCGCCGGTTCTGGCGGCCCTGTTCCGTGCCTCCATCGCCGATCTGACCGGCGAGGATTACGACGAAGAGCAGCAGGAAGCCTGGAGCGCGGCAGCCGACGACGAGGACGCCTTCGCGGCCCGCCTTGCCGGTGCGCTCACCCTGGTGGCCCTGCGCGACGGCGCGCAGGTGGGCTTCGTCTCGCTGAAGGACAATGCCCACATCGACCTGCTCTATGTGGCGCCGGACGCCGCCGGCACCGGCGTCGCCCGCGCCCTGTGCGATGCGGTGGAGACGTTGGCCAAGGGCCGCGGCACCCTCAAGCTGACGGTGGATGCCAGCGACACCGCCCTCGGCTTCTTCCAGCACCGCGGCTTTGAGGCCCACCGTCGCAACATGGTGCCGCTGGCCGACACATGGCTCGGCAACACCTCCATGGCCAAGACGCTCGGCGAGGGGGCAGGGCGATGACCACTTCCCAGTCCGGCGCCCGTGAGCGCCTCTACCTTTTCGACACCACCCTGCGCGACGGCGCGCAGACCAACGGGGTGGACTTCACCGTCGCCGACAAGCTGAGAGTGCTGGCGCTGCTCGACCAACTCGGGGTGGACTATGTGGAGGCCGGTTATCCCGGCGCCAACCCTACGGATACGCAGCTGTTTTCGCAGGAGCATCCGGCCAAGGCTCGCGTCACCGCCTTCGGCATGACCAAGCGGCCGGGCCGCTCCGCCGCCAACGATCCCGGCATCGCCGCGCTGGTCGGGGCCAAGGCGGATGCCATCTGCTTCGTCGCCAAGGCCTCCGCCTACCAGGTGCGGGTGGCGCTAGAGACCACCAAGGAGGAGAACCTCGCTTCCATTCGCGAGAGCGTGCAGGCCGCGGAGGCGGCGGGGCGCGAGGCGCTGGTGGATTGCGAGCATTTCTTCGACGGCTTCAAGGAAGACAGGGACTTCGCCCTCGCCTGCGCCCGCACGGCCTATGAGGCCGGCGCCCGCTGGGTGGTGCTGTGCGACACCAATGGCGGCACCCTGCCCCATGAGGTGGAGGCCATCGTCTCGGAGCTGGTGAAGGTGGTGCCGGGCGACCACGTGGGCATCCACGCCCACAACGACACCGAGCAGGCGGTAGCCAATTCGTTGGCGGCGGTGCGGGCCGGGGCGCGGCAGATCCAGGGCACGCTCAACGGCCTCGGCGAGCGCTGCGGCAACGCGAACCTGTGCTCCATCATCCCGACCCTGCTGTTGAAGCCGGACTATTCGGCGCACTTCGACATCGGCGTCTCGCGCGCCGCGCTGGCCGACATCGCCAACGTGTCCCGGACGCTGGATGAGATGCTGAACCGGGCGCCGGATCGCCATGCGCCCTATGTGGGCGAGAGCGCGTTTGCCACCAAGGCCGGCATCCATGCCTCCGCCATCCTGAAGGACCCGGCCACCTACGAGCACGTGCCCCCGGAGGCGGTGGGCAACCGGCGCAAGCTGCTGGTGTCCGATCAGGCCGGCAAGTCCAACGTGCTGGCCGAGCTGGAGCGGCTCGGGGTCCCGGTGGAGAAGGCCGACCCGCGCATCTCCCGGCTGCTGGACGAGGTGAAGACCCGCGAGGCGCTGGGCTATGCCTATGAGGCGGCGGACGCCTCCTTCGCCCTTTTGGCGCGTCGCATCCTCGGTAGCGTGCCCGACTTCTTCGACGTGGAGCGCTTCAGCGTGAACGTGGAGCGGCGCTTCAATTCCAAGGGCGAGATGAGCACCGTGGCCGAGGCCATCGTGAAGGTGAAGGTGGGCGAGGAAGTGCTGATCTCCGCCGCCGAGGGCAACGGCCCGGTCAACGCCCTCGACGTGGCGCTGCGCAAGGACCTCGGCAAGTACCAGCCCTTCATCTCCGGCCTGCACCTCACCGACTACCGGGTGCGGGTGCTGAACGGCGGCACCGAGGCGGTCACCCGCGTGCTGATCGAGAGCGCCGACGAGACCGGCGAGCGCTGGACCACCGTTGGCGTCTCCCCCAACATCATCGACGCCTCGTTCGAGGCGCTGATCGATTCCATCACGTGGAAGCTGCTGAAGGAAGGTGCGACGGCCTGAGGGGGCCGCCGCTGCCGGCATGGCGCGAGGCTCCGCGCCTCTGCTCATTCATGCAATGCTGCAAACGCTGCTGTGAAAAACGCCCGGCGTGGCGGAGGTAAGTATTGCGCCACATCAATGTCCATGGGCCTTGGAGGAGCAAAATCCACCTCACGTTATAGATCATCATGGATGATGATTGGTGCAGGTGAGGAGTATGCTTCAATGTCGGTTTCAGATGGAAGATTTGATGTGACAAATCCGATCGTTGTTGTCCGTCTGACGACCGGTTTGTTCTATTTTCCGCACGCCATCTCGAAGATCGTCGGCTTTGCGGGGGCGGTGGGCTTCTTCACCAAGGCTGGCTTTCATCCGCCGGAAGCCTTCGTGGTCCTGTCCGTCACCATGGAGCTGATCTGCGCCGTGGGCCTGACCTTCGGAGTGTTCACCAAGTATCTGGGTGTGGTTTCCGCCGGCCTGATGGTGGTCGCCGCCTATGCCATCGTGGCGGTGTACGGCCTCGGCTGGTTCTGGGCCGGGCACGGTATCGAATATCTGGTGTTCTGGGGCGTGGCGTCGCTGGCGGTGGCGCTCGATGCCTGGAACAGGAACCCCGGCATCTTCGGCCTGTTTGCGTGGCCTCTGCGGAAGGTGAAGCCCGTCGCGGCCTGAGGGCGGAGATCTTTCATCAGAACGGGGGACGGCGCCTGTGCGCCGTCCCCTTTTGCGTCCCGGTTCCTTGTTGCGTCTCGGTCTTGCAGGTCGAACGCCACCGGAAATGAATGCGGCGGCTGGAGGCTCAGCCCTTCGCCAGCGCCTTGAGCGCCGCCAGCACGGCCTGCGTATCGGCACCGAGGCGCGGGCTGGCGGCCTTGGCCACCTGCCGCTCGCCGTCGAGCACGATAGGGCTCGCCACCGCCGGGATGGTGCCGCCGCCGGCCTCCTTCAGGTCCACCCGCAGGCCGCGGGCCTTCACTTGCGGATCGTCGAACACCTGCGCCACCGTGTTGATGGGGCCGGCAGGCACCCCCTTCGCCTCCAGCGCGGCGAGCAGGTCGTCGCGCCTGAAGGCGGCGGTCAGCGCTGACAGCTGCGGCACCAGCGCGGCGCGGTGGGCGACGCGAGCGGGGTTGGTGCCGAAATCGGCCTCCTGCGCCAGCTCCGGCGCGCCGAGCACGGCACAGAAACGGGCGAACTGGCCGTCATTGCCCACGGCGGCGATGAAATAGCCGTCCGCGCAGGGGAAGACCTGATAGGGCACGATGTTGGGATGGGCATTGCCCATGCGCCTGGGGGCCTTGCCGGAGGTGAGGTAGTTCATGGCCTGGTTGGCCAGCACGCCCACCTGGGTGTCGAGCAGCGCCATGTCCACATGGCCGCCGGTGCCGGTCTCCTCCCGCCGGCGCAGGGCGGCGAGGATGCCCACGGTGGCATAGAGGCCGGTGAAGATGTCGGCGAAGGCGACCCCCACCTTCTGCGGCTCGCCCTCCGGCGCGCCGGTGAGGTCCATGATGCCGCCCATGCCCTGCACCAGGAAGTCGTAGCCGGCGCGCGGCGCATAAGGGCCATCCTGGCCGAAGCCGGTGACCGAGCAATAGACGAGGCGCGGGTTCTCCGCCTTCAGGCTCGCGTAGTCGAGGCCGTATTTCTTGAGGCCTCCCACCTTGAAATTCTCGATGACCACATCGCTCTGGCGGGCCAGCGCGCGGATGGTCTCCTGTCCCTCCGCGGTCTCGAAATCCACCGCCACCGAGCGCTTGCCGCGATTGGTGGCATGGAAATAGGCGGCGCCGAGATCGGCCCCGTCCTCCCCCGTCAGGAAGGGCGGGCCCCAGGTGCGGGTATCGTCGCCGCCACCGGGGCGCTCCACCTTGATGACCTCGGCGCCGAGATCGGCGAGCAGCTGCCCGCACCAGGGACCTGCGAGGATGCGGGCAAGTTCAAGGACGCGAAGGCCGGCGAGGGGAGGGGACATGGCGGGGCTCGTTCTGGCGCGGGGTCGTTCCAAAGCCATTGTCATGGCCGGACTTGATCCGGAGGTCGGCTGTTGCCGACTTCCGTCCCTGAGAACGAAACCCGCAAACATGCGGGTTTCGGCGATCCACGCGGTCGGGCCGGGGTCCCTATAGGACGCGCGGTGCCAGGCGGCGGGACGTGGATGCCCGGGTCAAGCCCGGGCATGACGGTGGTTCTGGAGTGGGACGCCTCCCACTCCTCAGAAGAACGCCTGGATGCCGGTGATGCCGCGGCCGAGGATCAGCGCATGGATGTCGTGCGTGCCCTCATAGGTGTTCACGGTCTCAAGGTTCGCGGCGTGGCGGATGACGTGGAATTCGGCGGAGATGCCGTTGCCGCCGTGCATGTCGCGGGCGGTGCGGGCAATGTCCAGCGCCTTGCCGCAATTGTTGCGCTTGATGAAGGAGATGGTCTCCGGCGGCAGGCGGCCTTCCTCGAACAGCCGGCCGACGCGCAGGCAGGCCTGCAGGCCGAAGGCGATGTCGGTGGCCATGTCCGCCAGCTTCTTCTGCACCAATTGGGTGGCGGCCAGCGGCTTGCCGAACTGCTTGCGGTCCAGCGTGTATTGGCGGGCCTGGGCGAAGCAGGCCTCCGCCGCGCCCATGGCGCCCCAGCCGATGCCGTAGCGCGCCCGGTTGAGGCAGCCGAACGGGCCGGCAAGGCCGGACACGTTGGGCAGCAGGTTCTCTTCGGGGATCTCCACGTCCTCCAGCACGATCTCGCCGGTGATGGAGGCGCGCAGCGAGAGCTTGCCCTCGATCTTGGGGGTGGAGAAGCCCTTCATGCCGCGCTCCACCACGAAGCCGCGGATGGCATTGTCGTGGGCCGCCGACTTCGCCCACACCACCGCGAGGTCGGCGATGGGTGAATTGGTGATCCACATCTTGGCGCCGTTCAGGCGATAGCCGCCGTCGATCTTCTCGGCGCGGGTGCGCATGCCGGCGGGATCGGAACCCGCATCCGGCTCGGTGAGGCCGAAGCAGCCGATCCACTCGCCGGTGGCGAGCTTCGGCAGATACTTCTGGCGCTGGGCCTCGGTGCCATAGGCGTAGATGGGGTGCATGACGAGGGAGGACTGCACGCTCATGGCCGAGCGGTAGCCGCTATCCACCCGCTCCACCTCGCGCGCGGCAAGGCCGTAGGACACATAGCCGAGGCCCGCGCCGCCGTATTCCGCCGGGATGGTGGGGCCGAGCAGGCCCAATTCGCCCATCTCGTTCATGATTTCGCGGTCGAACCGCTCCTCCAGATAGGCAGAGGTGACGCGGGGCAGCAGCTTCTCCTGCGCATAGTCGCGCGCGGTGTCGCGCACCAGCCGCTCGTCCTCGGTGAGCTGGCCGTTGAGGTCGAAGGGGTCGGTCCAGTCGAACACGGGCTTGGTGGCGGCTGCCATTGGGTGCGTCTCCCGCTGCGGGCCCGGCCGGTGAGCGCGGGCTCCATTTACATTCCATCCAGTCGGTATATAATTATCTCGCCTCAGTCAAGGGAGCGGACCGCTGCAGGACGAACTGAAAAAAGTGCCGGTGGCCGAGACCGCGCCGGAGACCGCACCCCTGCCGCCCCGCCGTCGCGGGCGCCCGCCCAAGATCGCGGGGCCTGGCGGCGCCGCCGCGCGGCTGGGCCGGCCGCCGCTCATGGCAGACCCGCGCGCGGAAATCCTGCGCCAGGCGGCGCAGCTGTTCGCGCAGAAGGGCTATGTGGAAAGCTCGCTCAACGAGCTGGCCGCCGCCATGAACTATTCCAAGGGCGCCATCTACAATTACTTCTCCTCCAAGCAGGAGATCTACGATGCCATCATCATCTTCACCCTGACCGGCCTCTACGAAACCGGCGCCAAGGCTGTGAACGAGGCCGATCCGCCGGTGGAGCGCCTCAAGCAGTTCATGATGGCCCACGCCCGCTTCCTGGCGGACAATTACGATTGCTTCGTCACCATGCTGGTGGGGTTCTCCGGCATGGCCAACAGCGGCCTCAAGGACGATGCCCTCGCCCTGCGCGATGCCCATGAGGGCCTGCTGCGGCGGATCCTCCAGGACGGCGTCGCGGACGGCTCGTTCCGGGAGGTGAGCGCCGCGATGACCGGCCGCGCGGTGCTCTCGCTGCTGAGCTGGATGGTCCGCTGGTTCAAGCCCGACGGCGGCAAATCCGCCGAGGAGGTGGCACTGGAGTATCACGACCTGCTGGTGCGCGGCCTGATGGCCTGAGGGCGCTGAAATGAACAAGGCCCGCGGGGATGCCGCGGGCCTTGTTGCGTTCTGGAACCGTGCGAGCGATCACGCCGCGCAGGACAGGAAGCCGTCCTCCAGCGCCTTGCGATCAAGCTTGCGGCCGATGAAGACGATGCGGCTCACGCGCTTCTCGTCGGCCTTCCACGGGCGCTGGTGATCGCCGTCGAGGATCATGTGCACGCCCTGGAACACGAAGCGGTCCGGGTCGTTGGCAAACGACAGGATGCCCTTGGAGCGCAGAATGTTCGGCCCTTCGGTGGCCACCAGATTCTGCACCCAAGGGAAGAACTTGTCCGGGTTCAGCTCCTTCTCGGTGGAGAAGGCGACCGACTGCACCTCGTCGTCATGCACCGCCTTCAGGCCGTGGTGATGATGATCGTGCGCGTGATCGTGGCCGTGATCATGGTCGCAGCCGCAGTCCGGCCCGTGCTCATGGTCGTGATGGTGGTGGTCGTCGTCCTCGAGGAAGGCGGGCTCCAGCTCCAGGATGCGGTCGAGGTCGAAGGCGCCCTGGTTCAGCACCTTGGCGATGTCGATCTCCGACTTCGTGGTGCGGTAGAGCTTGGCATAGGGGTTGATGCCGCGGATGCGGGCTTCCACCTGGTCAAGCTCCGCGCCGGTGACGAGATCGGTCTTGTTGAGCAGGATCACGTCGGCGAAGGCCACCTGGTTCTTGGCCTCGGGAGCGTCCTTCAGCCGGTCGGACAGCCACTTGGCGTCGGCCACGGTGACCACGGCGTCGAGGCGGGTCTTGGCCTGCACTTCCTCGTCCACGAAGAAGGTCTGGGCCACGGGGGCCGGGTCGGCAAGGCCGGTGGTCTCGACGATGATGCCGTCGAAGCCGCCCTTGCGGCGCAGCAGGCCGTCGATGACGCGGATGAGATCGCCGCGCACGGTGCAGCAGATGCAGCCGTTGTTCATCTCGAACACTTCCTCGTCGGCGCCCACCACGAGGTCGTTGTCGATGCCAATCTCGCCGAACTCATTGACGATGACAGCGAATTTCTTGCCGTGGGGCTGCGAGAGGATGCGGTTGAGCAGCGTCGTCTTGCCGGCGCCCAGATAGCCGGTGAGCACGGTGACGGGGATCTTCTCGGCCTGCGTTTCAGCCATGGCATTCACCTGATGTCGGGCGGCGGCCGGAGGGCTCTCCGGCCGCCGCGATTTGAAAACCGGAACTGTGGCGCTCAGCTCGCCAAAGCGGCGGAAAGCTCGCGCACGTTGGAGTGCATCATGTCGATGTAGGTGCTCGCCGGGCCTTTGTCATCGGAGAGGGCGTCGGAATAGAGCGTGCCGCCCACCTTGGCGCTGGTTTCCTTGGCGATGCGCTGCATCAGGCGCGGGTCGGTGATGTTCTCCACGAACACGGCGGGGATCTTCTGCGCCTTGATCTGGCGGATGATGCGCGCCACGTCCTTGGCCGAGGCCTCGCTCTCGGTGGAGACGCCCTCGGGCGCCACCAGCACCACGCCATAGGCCTCGCCGAAATAGCCGAAGGCGTCGTGGGAGGTGATGATGCGGCGCTGCTCGGCCGGGATGCGGGCCAGCGCCGCCTTCACCTCGGTCTCCAGGGCGTCGAGCTTGGCGGTATAGGCGGCCGCATTGGCGGTGTAGGCGTCGCGGCCGTCCGGATCGGCGGCGATCAGGCCGTCGCGCACGTTGGCCACATAGACCTTGGCGTTGGCGATGGACTGCCAGGCGTGGGGATCGATGCCGCCGTGGTCGTGGCCATGCTCCTCCTTGGCGTGCTTGTCCTTGCCCTTCGGCTTCTCGTCCTCGTCATGGTCGACGAAGCCGGTGCGCGGCGTGATGCCCTGGGTGGCGACCACGATGGGCGCCTTGGTGCCGGACGCCTTGATGAGGCGGTCGAGCCAGCCCTCGAAGCCGAGGCCGTTCACGAACACCACCTTGGCTGCGGTGACCGCCTTCGCGTCGGCGGGGGTCGGCTGGTAGACGTGGGCATCGCCATTGGGTCCGACGATGGTGGTGACGGCCACCCGGTCGCCGCCCACCTGCTTCACGAAATCCCCGAGGATGGAGAAGGAGGCCACCACCGGCAGCTTCTGGGCGGGGGCGGGTGTGCCCTGCGCCAGGGCCGGGCTGGCAAGCGCGAGGCCGGCAAGTGCGCCGAGGACGATACGTCGGTTCAGCATCAGGTTTTCCCTTCAGGCTTCGAGATGGCGGCCCGGAACGAGGCGGGTGACAAGCCCGCCGATGGGGCCGAAAACCACGGCAGCGGCGTAGGCAAGGCCCGCCACCAGGATGATGGAGGGGCCGGACGGCGTGCCGAGGTGGTAGGAGACCAGCAGGCCGATGGTGCCGGCCGCGAACGCGATGACCGTGGAGAGGGTCACCAGCGCGGTGAGGTCGCGCACAAAGAAGCGCGCGGTGGCGGCGGGCAGCATCATCAGCCCCACCGAGAGCAGCGTGCCCAGCGCGTGGAAGCCGCCCACCAGGTTCATCACCACCAGCGAGAGGAAGGCGATGTGGCTCACCCCGCCGGCCCGGCTCACCGAGGCGAGGAAGGTGGGGTCCACGCATTCCAGCACCAGCGGCCGCCAGATGAAGGCGAGCGTCACCAGCGTGAGCGTGGTGATGGAGGCGATGAGGATCAGCGTGGCGTCGTCGATGCCCAGCACGGTGCCGAACAGCACGTGCAGCAGGTCCACGTTCGACCCCTTCAGCGACACGATGAGCACGCCGAGCGCCAGCGAGATCAGGTAGAAGGCCGCGAGCGAGGCGTCCTCCTTCATGCCGGTGGCCCGGGCCACCACGCCGGCGCCCACCGCCACCAGAAGCCCGGCGGCGAGCCCGCCGGCAGTCATGGCGTAGAGGTTCAGCCCGGCGAACAGGAAGCCGATGGCGGCGCCGGGGAGGATGGCATGGGCCATGGCATCCCCCGTCAGCGACATGCGCCGGAGCATGAGGAAGGCGCCGAGCGGCCCCGCCCCCAGCGCCAGCGCGAACACGCCGGCCAGCGCCCGCCGCATGAATTCGAACTCCGTGAACGGAGCGATGAGCACGTCGTAAGGGTTCATTCTCGTCTCTGTCGGTGCCACGGCCGAGGCGGTGGCGGGGCATCGCACGCGCGTGCCGGGAGGGCAGAAGTGTCAGGCGCGCGGCGATGGCTCGCCGCGATCGAAGGGGCATGGTCCCTTTGCTTGGCCGGGAGGCCGAGGGTCCGGTTGGGGGCTGAAACCGGACCGGGGTTGGACAGCCTTTTCCCGGCTCCCGGCCAAGCAAAGGGCCGGCGATAAACGTGCGGTGCGGGCGCGCTCAGGCCGCGTCGGAACAGTCCGGGGCATCCTCCCGCCAGGCTTCGCCCATGCGGCGCGCCTTAAGCAGGTTCTCCGCGCCCAGCGCTTCCGAGGTCGGGCCCCAGGCCACCGGGGTCCGGGCCAGGAGCAGCGTCTCAGGGAAGGTGGTGCGGACCAGATCGAAATCGTGCAGCACCGCGATCACCGTGCGCTTCTCGCCGTGCCAGCGCCGCACCAGGTCCACGAGGTCGGACACGGTCTTGGCGTCGAGGGCGGTGAAGGGCTCGTCCAGAAGGATCACGCGGGCGTCCTGCAGCAGCAGGCGGGCGAACAGGGTGCGCTGCATCTGCCCGCCGGACAGCGTGCCGATGGGGCGCGCCTCGAAGCCTTCCAGGCCCACGGCGGCGATGGCATCGGCGATGTGCTGCCGGTCGGCGCGGCCGATGCCACCGAACAGGCCGGCGCGCCGCCACAGGCCCATGGACACCATGTCGTAAACATTGATGGGGAAGCTGCGGTCGATCTCGGCGCCCTGCGGCAGGTAGGCGATGTCGCGCGGGGAGACGCCGTGGAGGTCGATGGCGCCGCCGAGCGGCTTAAGCGCGCCGCAGATGCCCTTCAGCAGGGTGGATTTGCCGGCGCCGTTGGATCCGCACACGGCGAGCAGCGCGCCCTCGCGCACATCGCCCGACAGGTGATGGACGGCGGGGTGGCGCTCATAGCCGAGGGTCAGGTTGCGGAAGGAGATCTGGGCGGTCACGGCTCGCTCCCCACCACGAGGGAGACGACGGTCCACAACACCGCCAGCAGCGTGCCGGCGATGGCGAGGCGGGCGAGAAGGGAGAGCCGCAGCACCGAGGCGCCGATGCGCACCTCCGGCCGGCGGGACGTCGGCCGGACGGGGGCCGCATGGGAGTGGCCCGAGTGGGAGTGGCCGGACTGCTCGTCATGCCCGTGCGCCGGGTTCGGCGCGGGGGGCGCGACGGTGGCATCGACGGCGGAGGAAAGGGCCATGGAACCTGCCGGAAAGTGGTTCAACGGCGCTCTTGATACAGTGTATCAGTCCCCCTGTCCAGCAGGCTCACGCGTTCGTGCCTTGGCCTTGGGGCAGGTCCTCAGGCGGTCTGCGCCGCCGCCATGAAGGCGCGGAAGCCGCCGTGCGCGGTGATGTCTTCAGCGCCCTCGAGGGCGGCCGCCTCGGCAAGGAAGCCGGCCACGCGCGTGCCGTCCGCCAGTTCCACCTGCCCAAGCCCGAGGGGGGCGGGAATGGTGGCGAGCAGCTTCCCGACGCCCTCGAAAGGCAGCGACCAGATCTCGCCTTCCAGAACCGCGCCGTCCGCCTTCACCCGCACCACGCCGGGGCGCGCCACGGCACCGGGCAGGCGCTTCATGCGATAGGTGGGGGCAGTGGTCGCGGTGCGCACGAAGCGCCCGCCCATGGCTTTCAGATCCCCGTTCAGCGCCATGCCGGAGAGGTGGGCGCCGAAAACCAGGATGTCGAGACGGCCCGGCTCTGCCGCCACCGGCAGGGGCGCGAGGGGCGGGGCGGGGGCGTGGCTCGCCCCCAGCGGCAGGTCGCCGGCGCCCACGAAGGCCCGGCCCAGCGCCGCCATCTGCGCGTCCTTGCCGGCCGGCGCCAGCAGGGTGACGCCATAGGGCACGCCGGTGGGCGCAATGGCGGCCGGCACGGCGATGCCGCACAGGTCCATGAGGTTCACGAAATTGGTGTAGGTGCCATTGCGCGAATTGAGGCGCACCGGATCGGCCAGCACCTCCTCCACCGTGTAGGCGGAGGGCGCGGTGGGCAGCAGCAGGCCGTCGATGGCGGCGAGCACCGGGGCCACCTTCGCCCTGAGTTCCTTCAGCCGGTAGGTGGCGCGGAAGGCGTCGGCGGCGCTGGCCTTGCCGCCCGGCTCGGTGATGGCGCGGGTGACGGGATGCAGCGCCTCGGGCGTGGTGGTGAGCAGCTCCTCCGCCACGATCCAGCGCTCCGCCACCCAGGGGCCTTCATAAAGCAGGCGGGCGGTCTCGGCGAAGGGGGAAAAATCGATCTCCTTCAGCGTCGCGCCGATGGCCTTGAAGCGGGCGAGGGCCGCTTCATAGGCGGCGGCGGCGTGGGCATCGCCGAAGAATTCGCGCTGCGCTTCCGGCAGCACGCCCAGCACGAAGGACGGTGGCGCGGCAGCAAGCGGGCCGACCGGCAGGTC
Organism: Xanthobacter autotrophicus Py2; assembly: GCA_000017645.1. NCBI lineage: Bacteria > Pseudomonadati > Pseudomonadota > Alphaproteobacteria > Hyphomicrobiales > Xanthobacteraceae > Xanthobacter > Xanthobacter versatilis. Next base: position 5,219,047 of record CP000781.1, on the reverse strand, counting down.
GCGGGACCAGGCATCCTGCGGATCGAAGCCGGCGATGACATCCAGCACCGCCATGGCGTCGTCCACCGTAAGGGCGAAGATGGAGATGCAGTCCAGCGTCTTGCAGGCGGGCACGAGGCCGGTGTTGGGCACGAGGCCGAGGGAGGGCTTCAGCCCCACGATGTTCTGCAGCATGGCCGGCACCCGGCCGGAGCCGGCGGTGTCGGTGCCGAGCGACACCGGCACGATGCCCGCCGAAACCGCCGACGCCGAGCCGGAGGACGAGCCACCGGGCACCAGCACCGGATTGAAGGCGTTGCGCGGGATGCCATAGGGCGAGCGCACGCCCACGAGGCCGGTGGCGAACTGGTCCAGATTGGTCTTGCCGATGATGAGCGCGCCCGCCGCCTTCAGCCGCGCCACAGCGGTGGCGTCGTGCTCGGGCGTATAGGCGAAGGCGGGGCAGGCGCAGGTGGTGGGCAGGCCGGCCACGTCGATATTGTCCTTCACCGCCACCGGGATGCCATAGAGGGGCAGGGCGGTGTCGCCCTTCGCGTCCAGGGCGGCGGCTTCCGCCAGCACATCGGCTTCCGCACGCAGGGTGATGAACATCGCCGGATCGTCCTGCACCGCGATGCGGGCATAGACGGCGCGTACCGTGTCGGTCACCGAGCGGGTGCCCGACCTGTGGGCGGAAAGGAGGCTGGCGAGGGTCTGCATGCTCTAACCCGGGTTCGACCGCACCGCGCGGCGGGCAAGGCCTAGCAGGAAACGCGCCATGTGTATGCAATTTTCTATTTAATATTAAATATTATATAGTTATGTAAATTTTGTGGCTCTGAAAAAGTCCGTCCAGGCCGTCACAGGGCCGCTATCAAAGCATCATTTGCCTATAAAAGAGGCGCTTTCAGCGCGTCGGGTCGGCTGCCGGGAGCTGGCTGTCGGTGGGCGACATGGTCCGCCCGGGAGGGGCATCGGGGGATACGGTCAGAGGCGGCGGGTTGCCACTCGGGGAGGTGATGCTTTCCGGAGCGGTTTCGCTGGGCTCGAGCGTGCCGCGATTGGAGAAGACGTTCGCCGCGAACAGGGCGAGGACGAGAACGAAAGCCGCGGCGACAAGCATGCCATTGCGGGGCATGGGGTTCTCCCTGGTGGTGGATCTCCCCTGTTCAACGCCCCCGGGCGGCCGGTGGTTTCCCTACCGGCCGCCTTTGGGCCTTTTGGAGGCGGTCAGTCGCGGAACACCACGGTGCGCGAACCGTTCAGCAGCACCCGGTCCTGCAGGTGCCAGGAGATGGCGCGGGCGAGCACGCGGCGCTCGATGTCGCGGCCCTTGCGCACCAGGTCTTCGGGGGAATCCTGGTGGGAGATGCGCTCCACGTCCTGTTCGATGATCGGCCCCTCGTCGAGATCCGAGGTCACGTAGTGCGAGGTGGCGCCCATCAGCTTCACGCCGCGCGCGTGGGCCTGGTGATAGGGCTTGGCGCCCTTGAAGCCGGGCAGGAACGAGTGGTGGATGTTGATGCACTTGCCCGAGAGCTTCGCAGTGAGCCCGTCGGACAGCACCTGCATGTAGCGCGCGAGCACCGCCAGCTCCGAGCCGGACGACTGGAAGATCTCCCAGATCTTCGTTTCCTGCTCCAGCTTGGTGGCCTTGGTCACCGGCAGGTGATGGAAGGGGATGCCATCGAAATCGAGATGGGCATAGGTCTCGCGCGGATGGTTGGAGATGATGCCGGTGATATCCATGGGGATCTCGCCGATGCGCCAGCGGTAGAGCAGGTCGGCGAGGCAATGGTCGAACTTGGAGGCCAGCAGCAGCACCCGGCGCTTCTCAGCCTTGGGCCGCAGCGTCCAGTTCAGCGCGAAGCCCTCGGCCACGGCGGTGAAGCCCTCGCGGATCTCGGACAGGCTCGCCTCGCTCGCCACCACGTTGAACACCACGCGCATGAAGAAGCGGTTGGTTTCAGTGTCGTCGAACTGCTGAGCCTCGAGGATGTTGCAGCCCTTCTCGAACAGGAAGGTGGACACCCCCGCCACGATGCCCGGCTTGTTCGGGCAGGAGAAGGTGAGGATGAAATGATCGCTCGGCGTGGTCATTGGGATGCGTCTTTGGCTGGCGCGCCGCGCGCCGGGGCGTGGGCGGTCGCGTGAGGAAAGGTGAGGGGCGAAGGGATGTCGCGCGCGCCGCGCTGCGGTCAACCTCGTCCGGTGCCGGAAAGCGCGAAGCCGAACTCGGCCGCACTCACCGTCAGCCAGCGCAGGAAGGCGGGCGCGAACGAGCGCCCCACGGCGAAGCGGAAGGTGGCGGCATCGCGCTGCCAGAAGGTGACGCCCACGTGCGACACGGTGGTGGTGGCCGCATCGCCGGCCGCAAAGGCGGTTGGGTCGAGGTCCACCATGACGCCCTTGGCCATCGCCGCGCGAGCCTTCTCGCCGGACACGTCGAGGATGAGATTGGCGTCGCTCTGGTCGGTGACGGCGGCAAGGCTAGGCGCCATGGCGGAAAGCCGCGCCACGAGGTCCGCCCCACTCATGGCTTCGGCGAGGATGAGCCAGCGGCCGGGGCCGGTGCCCACCGCCTCCAGCCCCGCGCTGGCGCTGATGCGCGGCCCGTCGGCCAAAGGCAGGCCCGCCGCCGCGCAGGCGGCGATGAGGCGGGCGGTGGCGCCCTTGCGGGCCACCAGGGTGGCGGCGGCAACGGGGTCGACCGCGCGCGCAGTGACGCCGGCGGCGCCCTCCGGGCCGTAGTGCCCCGCCGGTACGAGGCGGGTGGGGGCGATGTGTTCCAGCAGGTCAGACACGCTGCTTCTCCCCTTGCGGGTCAATGAATGCGGGAGAGCACACCTCGACCTCGATGTCACCGCCCCGCAGCGGGTCATAGGCGCGCACCTTCTCGCCCATGCGCTCCGGCCCGCGTTTCAAAAGGCCGAGGCCGATGTAGTGGCCGAGGGTGGGTGAGAAGGCGGTCGAGGTCATGTAGCCCTCGTCGTTCTCGGTCGACGCCGCCGCGCCGGCTTTCAGGAAATGGGCGCCGGCGCGCAGCCGCGCGGTGCGGTCCACCGGCTTGAAGCCGACGAAGCTGGGCCGGTCCGGGTCGGTGAAGGCGGGCCGCCCGGCCATCACCCGGCCGATATAGTCCTTCTTGGTGGACGCCATCTTGCCGAGGCCGAGATCGCGCGCCGAGGTCTGGCCCGTCAGCTCGCTGCCGGAGACATGGCCCTTCTCGATGCGCAGCACGCCCAGCGCCTCCACCCCATAGGGCGTGATGCCGAAGGGCGCGCCCGCCGCCATCAGCGCCTGCATGAGCGCCGGGCCGTGGCGGGCCGGCACCGCGATCTCGTAGCCCAGCTCCCCGGAGAAGGAGAGGCGGAAGATGCGCGCCTGAACGCCGCCCATCACCGTGCCCTGCGCCACCCCCATGAAGGGGAGGCCGGCATTGGACACATCCAACCCATCCACGATCTTGGCCAGCACCTCGCGGGAGCGCGGCCCGGACACGGCGATCTGCGCCCATTGCTCAGACACCGAGGCGAGGCACACATCCAGCTCCGGCCACAGCACCTGCAGGCAGAATTCCAGATGCTGGTAGACCTTGGCGGCGTTGGCCGTGGTGGTGGTCATCACATAATGGTCGTCGGCGAGGCGTGCGGTGGTGCCGTCGTCCATGACCAGGCCGTCCTCGCGCAGCATCACGCCGTAGCGCGCCTTGCCCACGGCCAGCGTCGAGAACATGTTGATGTAGACGCGATCGAGCAGCATGCCCACGTCCGGGCCCTGAAGGTCGATCTTGCCGAAGGTGGATACGTCGATGACGCCCACGCTTTCACGCGTGGCTTTCACCTCGCGGTTCACGCTTTCCAGCCAGTCCTTTTCACCGGGCTTGGGGAAATAGGCGGCGCGCATCCACAGGCCGGTTTCCACGAAGACCGCGCCCTGCGCTTGCGCCCACGCGTGGGTCGGGGTGGGACGGGCCGGCTTGAAGTCGATGCCGCGATGGTGGCCGGCCAGCACGCCCAGCGCCACCGGCGTGTAGGGCGGGCGGAACACGGTGGTGCCGGTGGCGGGAATGCCTTTTCCGGTCAGCTCCGCCATCACCGCGAGACCGGCCATGTTGGAGGTCTTGCCCTGATCGGTGGCCATGCCCAGCGTGGTGTAGCGCTTCAGCAATTCCACCGCGCGGAAGCCTTCGCGGTGGGCGAGGGCCACGTCTTTGGCGGTCACGTCGTTCTGCTGGTCCACGAAGGCTGGACCGCCCTTTGACCCCTTGCCCTTCACATGGAAGACCGCCTTGAAGCCGGTGGGCGCGCCCTCTGCCTGCGGAGCCGGCGCCGGGGATGCGGCGAAGCCGGCGTCGGACGCGGCCGATGCGCCGAGGCGGGTGCCTTCGGCGAGGATATCGGCAAGACCGAAGGTGCCCGCCGCCGCGCCGGCCACTGCCATGCCGGGCGGCACCGCGCCAGGGACGAAGGCGGCGATGTCCTCGCGCCACACGGGCTTTCCACCCAGATGGCAGGTGAGGTTGAGGTTGGGCGTTGCGCCACCCGACACGCCGAGGGCTTCCACCGCCAGCGTCTCGCTGCCGCGCGGGGTGCGCACGGTGACGGATTTCAGGCACTTGCCGGAGGTCGCCACCACCTCGCCTTCGGTGATGACGCGCACGCCCAGCGCCTTGGCCCGCGCCGCGAGCGGTTCGGGCAAAGCGGGGCGCACGTCGATGACGGCGTCGACCTTCAGGCCCGCGTCCGCCGCGTCGAGGGCGGCGGCCACCGCATGGTCATTGGTGGAGAAGACGGCAGCATTTGCCCCCGCGCCCGCGCCGTAGCGGGTGGCGTAGGTGGCCAATGCCAGCGCCGACATGACACCCGGCCGGTCGTTGCCGGGGAACACGATGGGCCGGTCGAAGGCACCCGCCGCCAGCACGCAGCGCTTGGCCACGATCCGCCACAGGCGCTGGCGCGGCTGGAAGGGCAGGGGGGCGGGAAGGTGATCGCTCACCCGCTCGACGGCGCCATATTCGCTGCCGTCATAGGCGCCGAACACGGTGGTGCGCGGTATGAGCCGCACATTGCGCAGGCTCGAAAGCTCGGCTTGCGCGCTCGCCACGAAATCGAGGGCGGAACCGCCATTGATCACCGCGCGCTCGGAGAGCAGCCGGCCACCGAGGCGGAAGTCTTCGTCCGCGAGGATCACCCGCGCGCCGGAACGCGCTGCCGCCAGCGCCGCCGCCAGGCCGGCCGCGCCGGAGCCGATGACGAGCACGTCGCAGAAGGCGGTGGCCTTCTCATAATGGTCCGGGTCCGGCGCGTTGGCGGCGCGGCCGAGGCCCGCGGCGCGGCGGATGACCGGCTCGTAGACCTTCTCCCAGAACGCGGCGGGCCACATGAAGGTCTTGTAGTAGAAGCCCGCGCCGAGGAAGGGCGACACCAGCCGGTTCACGCTCAGCACGTCGTGGTCGAGCGAGGGCCAGCGGTTCTGGCTCGCGGCTTCGAGGCCGTCGTAAAGCTCCACCGTGGTGGCGCGGGTGTTGGGCTCGCGCCGGGCGCCGGTGCGCAGCTCCACCAGAGCGTTGGGCTCCTCGGAGCCCGCCGTCACCACGCCGCGCGGGCGGTGATACTTGAACGAGCGGCCGACGAGCCGCACGCCGTTGGCGAGCAGCGCCGAGGCCAGTGTATCGCCGGGATGGCCAGTGAAGGTCTTGCCGTCGAAGGCGAAAGAGAGGGTGCGGCTGCGGTCGATGAGGCCGTCATGGGCGAGGCGGGTCATCGTGCACTCTCCCCGGCTTCTGCGAAGGCCACGGCGGTGATGGCGTGGGTGCGGGTATCCCGCGTCACCTTCAGCCAGCGCCGGCAGCCGGCGGAATGGTACCAGAGCTCGTCCAGCGGCCCGGCGGGATTATCCCGCTCATAGACGTAGGCGTGGAAGGCCTCCGCTGCGTCGGGGGCCGAGGGATCGGGACGGGTCGGCGCTGCATCGCCCAGATAGGCGAATTCGTGGGAGGAGCGCGCGCCGCAATAGGGACAGGTGATGCGCATGGGTCAGTGCAGGTTCGGCTGGGCGCCGACCCCCTTCTCATCGATGATGTGGCCGGAGCGGAAGCGGTCGAGGCGGAAGGCGGAGTTGAGTGCGTGGGCCGCGTCCTTCGCGATGGTGTGGGCAAAGCACCAGCCGGAGGCCGGCGTCGCCTTGAAGCCCCCGTAGTTCCACCCCGTGTTGAGGTAGAGGCCCGGCAGCGGTCCCACGTCGATGATGGGCGAGCCGTCCATGGACATGTCCACGAGCCCGCCCCAGGCCCGCAGCATGCGCAGCCGGCCGATGAGGGGCATCACCGCCATGCCACCCTCGGCCACGTCCTCCACCACCGGCAGGTTGCCGCGCTGGGCGTAGGAATTGTAGCCGTCGATGTCGCCGCCGAAGACGAGGCCGCCCTTGTCGGACTGGCTGACGTAGAAATGCCCCATGCCGAAGGTGATCACCCCCGGCACCAGCGGCTTCAGCCCTTCCGAGACGAATGCCTGCAGCGCATGGCTCTCGATGGGCAGGCGCAGGTCCAGCAGGCGGGTGAGGCGGGAGGTCGAGCCGGCCACCGCAAGGCCCACCTTGCCGGCTCGGATGGAACCGCGCGTGGTCTCCACGCCCACCACCGCATCGCCCTCGCGGATGAAGCCGGTGACCTCGCAATTCTGCACGATGTCCACGCCCAGCCGGTCCGCGGCGCGGGCGTAGCCCCACACCACGGCATCATGGCGCGCGGTGCCGGCGCGGGCCTGCATCAGCCCGCCCTTGATGGGGAAGCGGGAATTGTCGAAATCGAGGAAGGGGCAGAGCGCGCGCACCTGCTCGCGGTCGAGCAGCTGCGAGTCGGCGCCGGCAAGGCGCATGGCATTGCCGCGCCGGGCATAGGCGTCGCGCTGGCCGTCCGAGTGGAACAGATTGATGATGCCGCGCTGGGAGACCATGGCGTTGTAGTTGAGGTCCTGCTCCAGGCCCTCCCACAATTTCATGGACCATTCGTAGAACGGCTCGTTGCCGGGCAGCAGGTAGTTGGAGCGGATGATGGTGGTGTTGCGCCCGGCATTGCCGGAGCCGATGTGCGCCTTCTCCAGCACCGCGATGTTGCGGATGCCGTGCTCCTTGGCGAGATAATAGGCGGTGGCGAGGCCATGGCCGCCGCCGCCCACGATGATCACCTCATAGGCGGGCTTGGGCGTGGCATCCCGCCATGCGGGCTTCCACCCGGTCTGGCCGGTGAGCGCATTGGCGATGAGGCTGAGGACGGAATAGCGGGACATCGTTCACTCGCTTGGGGCACTCGGAAGGGGCGCTGGCTTCCGGACCCCTCGTAAGCCTCTATACCGTGCCGTCGAACGAGGATTAATATAAATCCTGCTTATAGTGTGACCCTGAGCCTCGGACCGGCATTGTGCGCGAGCTTTTTCCCTTCGATCTCAAGACGCTGGAGATCTTCCTCGCGGTCTGCGAAGCCGGTGCCATGGCCGGCGCGGCGCGGCGGCTCGGCCTGACCCAGCCGGCGGTGTCGCAGGCGGTGGCGGAGCTGGAGGGGCGCATGGGCGTCGCCTTGTTCGATCGCAGCGTGCGGCCACTGGGGCTCACGGCGGCGGGCGGGGTGCTGCGGCAGAAGGCGAGCGCGCTGCTCTCCGAGGCGCGGCAGATCGTGCCCGCTTTGAAGGAGACCGAGCATGGCCGCCTGCCGCTGATCCGCGCCGGGCTGGTGGATTCGCTCTCCCGCGCCCTGTCGGCGCCGCTGGCCGGGCGTCTGTCCGGCGTGGCGGAGGAGGTGTCGCTGCTGGCGGGCCTCACCGCCTCCCACGCCAGTGCGCTGCTGTCGCGCCAGCTCGACCTTCTGGTGGGCGTGGACGAACTCGCCGATATCGAGGGGCTTGAGCGCTTCCCCCTCTTCACCGAGCCCTATGTGCTGCTGCTCCCGGACGGCGAGGCCGCCCCGGCGCGGGTGGAGGATCTGGCGCGGCTCGTCCGCCGCCTGCCGCTGGTGCGCTTCTCGGCGCGTTCCAAGACCGGCATCGAGGTGGAACGGCACCTGCGGCGCCTGAAGCTCGATCTGCCGCGCCGGCTGGAATTCGACACGCCCTATGGCGTCACCGCCACGGTGGCGGCGGGGGAGGGCGTGGCGGTGACCACCCCGCTCTGCCTGTTTGAGGCGGGGGTGGATTTTGCCCGCTTTTCCTGCGCGCCATTGCCGGGGCCTGCCGTCTCCCGCAACCTCACCCTGATCGCGCGGCGGCAGGAGCTGGGGCGGGTGCCGCGGGAGGTCGCCGCCTTCTGCCGGGAGACGCTGGAGGACGACGTGCTGCCGGGCCTTCGGGCCGCCTTGCCGTGGCTGGAGACGCTGGCGACCACCGAATAAGCACGGTTCTGCGGGACCCGCCGTGCCAACGACAAAGGCCCCGGAGCTGCCTCCGGGGCCCGTCGCGAGCGGGAGCTATTCCGCAGCTCAGATATCCAGCGTGTTGTCCCGCTCCCACTGGGTGAGGTGGCGGGAATATGCGTTCCATTCCTCGTTCTTCAGCTTGAGATAGCCGGTGACGAAGGGCTGGCCCAGCCGCTCGCCCAGCACGCGAGACTTTTCCAGCGCGCGCAGGGCGTCGAGCATGTTCAGGGGCAGGCGCTTGGCGCCCTTCACCTTGTGCCCGTCCGTGTACATGTTGATGTCGAGGCGCTTGCCCGGATCGCGCTGGTTCTCGATGCCGTCGAGGCCCGCCGCCGTCAGGCCCGCCTGGAGCAGGTAGGGGTTCGCCGCGCCGTCGGCGAGGCGGAATTCGAACCGGCCGGCGTCCGGAATGCGGATCATGTGGGTGCGGTTGTTGCCGGTGTAGGTCACCGTGTTCGGCGCCCAGGTGGCCCCGGAGATGGTGCGCGGAGCGTTGATGCGCTTGTAGGAATTCACCGTGGGATTGGTGATGGCGCACAGCGCGTCCGCATTGTGGATCAGCCCGCCGATGAAATGGTAGCCGAGCTGCGAGACGCCCAGCTCGCCCTTGGGATCGGAGAAGGCATTCTTGCCCTTCGACCACAGCGAGACATGGGCATGGCAGCCCGAGCCGGTGAGGTTGATGAAGGGCTTGGGCATGAAGGTGGCGCGCAGGCCATGCTGTTCCGCGATCGACTTCACCATGTACTTGAAGAAGACGTGGCGGTCGGCGGTGAGCAACGCATTGTCATAGTTCCAGTTCATCTCGAACTGGCCGTTGGCGTCCTCGTGGTCGTTCTGGTAGGCGCCCCAGCCGAGCTTGATCATGGCATCGCAGATGTCCTTGATGACATCGTAGCGACGCATGAGGGCGGACTGGTCGTAGCAGGGCTTTTCCGCAGTATCCGACGTATCGGAGATGCCCTTGCCGTCTGGCGTGATCAGGAAATACTCGCACTCCACGCCGGTCTTCACCTCGTAGCCCAGCGCTGCGGCGGCGGCGAGCTGGCGCTTCAGAACGGTGCGCGGGCCCTGCGCCACTTCCTCGCCGCCCATGTAGAGGTCGGCGGCGAGCCAGCCGATTTCCTCTTTCCACGGCAGCTGGATGAGGCTGGTGGGGTCAGGCACGGCGAACAGGTCCGGGTCGGCCGGAGACATGTCGAGCCAGGTGGCGAAGCCGGCAAATCCGGCGCCTTCCTTCTGCATGGGGCCGATGGCCGAGGCGGGCACGAGCTTGGCCCGCAGGCCGCCGAACAGGTCCACGTAGGAGATGAGGAAATACTTGATGCCGCGTTCCTTGGCGATCTTGGCAAGGTCGAGGCTCACCTTGGCGGAGACGGAGGCGCGCCCTTCCGCCTCCCGTGCGAATTCGGTTCTGCTGGTCATGGGTTCGATCCCTGGCAGGAAGGTCTTGGATGTTCAGGATTTTTATGGCGGCCGCGCCGGTCGAGCGGCGCGGCCGAAGTCAGGAAAACGCGGCTCAGTAGCCGCCGTTGCGGCCCGGGATCCACGAGGTGCCGGCCAGCGGCACGCCGGCCATGGCGGCGGCCTCCACCGTGAGGGCGACAAGGTCCTCCGGCTCCAGATTGTGCACGTGGCTCTTGCCGCAGGCGCGGGCGATGGTCTGCGCCTCGAGCGTCATCACCGACAGGTAATTGGCGAGGCGACGGCCGGCCTTCACCGGATCGAGGCGGGCGGAGAGCACCGGGTCCTGGGTGGTGATACCGGCGGGGTCGAGGCCTTCGTGCCAGTCGTCATAGGCCCCGGCGGTGGTGCCGAGCGCCTGGTATTCGTCCTCCCACTGGGGATCGTTGTCGCCCAGCGCCACGAGGGCCGCCGTGCCGATGGCCACCGCGTCGGCGCCCAGCGCCAGTGCCTTGGCCACGTCCGCGCCGGAGCGGATGCCGCCCGAAACGATGAGCTGCACCTTGCGATGCATGCCGAGATCCTGCAGCGCCTGCACCGCCGGGCGGATGGCGCCGAGGATAGGCAGGCCCACGTTCTCGATGAACACGTCCTGGGTGGCCGCGGTGCCGCCCTGCATGCCGTCGAGCACCACCACGTCCGCCCCCGCCTTCACCGCCAGCGCGATGTCGTAATAAGGGCGGGAGGCGCCGACCTTCACATAGATGGGCTTTTCCCAGTCGGTGAGCTCGCGCAGCTCCTCGATCTTGATCTCAAGATCGTCCGGGCCGGTCCAGTCCGGATGGCGGCAGGCCGAGCGCTGGTCGATGCCCTTGGGCAGGTTGCGCATGGCGGCGACGCGATCGGAGATCTTCTGGCCCAGCAGCATGCCGCCGCCGCCGGGCTTGGCGCCCTGGCCGATGACGATCTCGATGGCGTCCGCCTTGCGCAGGTCCACCGGGTTCATGCCATAGCGCGACGGCAGGTACTGGTAGACCAGGGTCTGCGACTGGCCGCGCTCTTCCGGCGTCATGCCGCCGTCGCCGGTGGTGGTGGAGGTGCCCACCGTGGTGGCGCCGCGGCCCAGCGCTTCCTTGGCCTGGGCCGAGAGCGCGCCGAAGCTCATGCCGGCGATGGTCACCGGGGTCTTCAGGGTGATGGGCTTCTTGGCGAAGCGGGTGCCGAGCACCACCTCGGTGCCGCACTTCTCGCGATAGCCTTCCAGCGGATAGCGCGACATGGAGGCGCCGAGGAAGAGCAGGTCGTCGAAGTGGGGCACCTTGCGCTTGGTGCCGCCGCCACGGATGTCATAGATGCCGGTGGCCGCCGCGCGGCGGATCTCGGCCAGCGTCGCCGGATCGAAGGTGGCCGAGAAGCGGGGCGGGGTGCGGGGCACGTTGGAATGAGCGGTCATCGTCTCGGCCCTCAGTACGCGGACGCGTTGTCGACGTGGAAATTGTAGAGTTGCCGGGCCGAGCCGTAGCGCTTGAACTCGGCGACATCGACGGTGCCTTCCAGGCCCGCGGCCTTCAGCTTTTCCGCCAGGAGCGCCTTGTGCTCGTCGCGCAGCTCCTTCTCGATGCAATCGGCGCCGAGCGACTTGACGGAGCCGCGCACGAAGAGCTTGGCCTCATAGAGGCTGTCGCCCAGCGCCTCGCCGGCATCGCCCAGCACGATGAGGCTGCCGGACTGGCCCATGAAGGCACTCATGTGGCCCACCGAGCCCTTCACCACGATGTCGATGCCCTTCATGGAGATGCCGCAGCGGGCGGAGGCATTGCCATCGATCACCAGCAGGCCTCCGTGGCCGGTGGCGCCGGCCGCCTGGCTGGCATCGCCGCGCACATGGACGAAGCCGCTCATCATGTTCTCGGCAAGGCCCACGCCGGCATTGCCGTGGATGATCACCGACGCCTCGGCATTCATGCCGGCGCAGTAATAGCCCACGTGGCCCTCGATCTCGACGGTCAGGGGGGCATTGATGCCCACCGCTACCGCGTGGCGGCCATTGGGGTTCAGCACCCGCCAGCGGCGGGCGTTGCTCTCGCCGGTGGCGGCATGCAGCGCCGCGTTCAGCTCGCGCAGGGAGGTGCCGGCGAGGTCGAAGGTGATGTCGGGGGAGATGGCGTTCACTGGGCGCGTTCCCAGAAATAGACGGTTGCGGGTTCCGGCTCGAAGACTCGGGCCTTGGCGATGCCCGGCAGGTCCACCAGGGCGCGATATTCCGAGCCGAAGGCCACATACTGGTCGGTCTCGGCCATCACGGCGGGCTTGCAGGCGATGGGGTCGCGCAGCACGCCGAAACCGTTCTCGGTGCCCACCACGAAGGTGAAGAAACCGTCGAGGTCATTGAGGCCGGCTTCCAGCGCCTGGCCCAGGGACGCGCCCTGCCGCATGCGCCAGGTGAGATAGCCGGCGGCCACCTCGCTGTCGTTGTCGGTCTCGATGGCGATGCCCTCGCGCTTCAGGGCGCGGCGCAGCGCATTGTGGTTGGAGAGCGAGCCATTGTGCACCAGGCACTGGTCGGCGCCAGTGGAGAAGGGGTGGGCGCCGGCGGTGGTCACCGCGCTTTCGGTGGCCATGCGGGTGTGGCCGATGCCGTGGGTGCCACGCATGCCGGACAGGCCGAAGGTCTGCGCCACCGACGCGGGCAGGCCCACCTCCTTGAAGATTTCCATGCGCTCGCCGGTGCCGACGATGGCCACCTCCGGATGGCGCTCCTTGAGGAAGGCGCGCACCGCCGCTTCCCGCGCCGCGGGGATCTCGACGATGGCATGGGTGCCGCGCACCGCAAGCCCCGGCAGGCCGGCGGCCGGGAGCGACAGGCCTGAAGCGAGCGCCTCGAAGTCATAGGACGCCGCGGCGCGCAGCGAGAGCTTTACCTTCTCCTTGGCGCCGCTGCCATAGACGGCGAAGCCCGCACTGTCGGGGCCGCGATCCGTCATGACACAGAGCATGGAGGCGAGCATGGCCCCGAGCTCGCCTTCGAGCTTGGGGTCCTTCAAGAAAAGTCCGACGATGCCGCACATGGCGCTGTCACTGTCTCCATTCCGGGCCGCGTGAGCGACCTTGAGAGGAAGAAGTACGCCCTACGGACTAGGGCGTCAACGACAACGAATAAAATTTTCGCTTGAGGAAACTTTTACGCAGCCGGGTGGGGCGGGTCGGCTTTCTGGCAGGTGCCTCAGTGCCGGTCGCGGCCGTAGACGATAACGGAAAGATAGGTCATGGGCCGCTGGATCAGGTCTTCCGGGCCATGGGCGGCGCCGGAATCGAACATCAGCGAGTCGCCGGCCCGCAGGTGGTAGGTGCGGTCCGCATGGCGGTACAGCACCTCGCCCGAGAGCATGTAGATGAACTCCACCCCGGCGTGGCGGAAGCCGGTGTGGGGCGCCGCCTCCTCCGACAGGGTGATCAGATAGGGCTCCACCACGATGTCGCCGCCGAGCCCGTGGCCCAGCAATTCGTACTGGTGGCCCACCTTGGTGCCGCGCCGCTCGATGATGACGCCCTGGTGGGCGCGCACGAACGAGCAGTCGCGCCGCTCCTCAAAGGCCGAGAACAGGGTGGTGATCGGCACGTTGAGCGCCTTGGAGATGGCCTGCAGTGTCGCCAAGGACGGTGAAATCTGGCCATTCTCGATCTTGGAGAGCATGCCCACGGAAATGCTCGCCGCGCCGGCGAGATCGGACACGGTGAGATCCAGTTCGCGCCGGATCGAGCGCACCTGCACCCCCAGCGCCTGTTCCAGGGTTACCGCCTCGGCGGCGGGCGCGCCGGACCCGGTGACATAATCTTCGGGTTCTTGAACGCGCGGTAGCTGGACCTCCACGGACCCCTTCAGCTTCCTCTCGGCCACGCTTTCCCCCGTACGCTCGTCCGCCCAGCCTCCGGGCAGAACCCCGAGGCGACATCACCAGTTGAAAGTCCCATTGTGCCAGCTTCCTGAAGAGAAGGCACTGCGAATCCGTTTGCGCGCGTAACGGGTGCGTGCCCCCTGCCGGCCACTCCCACGCGCTTGCTGGCGTTGGGCCGGCTTCGACGATGCGAGGCGGAAAGCAAGGCTGGAGCTGGGCTGGCCGACCGCTTTGCCAAACTTTGCCGGCGGGTTTTCCACAGTCGGCCACGCGATGCACACGCCGGGCGCTGCGGCTCTGGACAGGTCCCGACTTCCTGACTATACACTCGCGGCTCCAAACGGCGCTGCCGCCGATTGGACGCCCAGGTAGCTCAGTTGGTAGAGCATGCGACTGAAAATCGCAGTGTCGGCGGTTCGACTCCGTCCCTGGGCACCATTTATTTCCAATTTCTCATATATTTACGGTAAGTTGGACAGGGCGCGGTGGTCTCGATCCACCCCGGTGTCCACCTTTTGCCGTTCGGTGGACCGCACCCGCTATCGCCTCGCGCGTAGGGGGTGCGTACCAAGTGCGAAACAGCCGCGCCGATTGGCCTGACGCCGCGCTCGAATCGGCGGGCTTTACCTATGGTTATCGGCCGGCCCCGGGGTTGCCCATGGCACCCTACCGTTGGGAGCCCGCGCCCCCTCCGGCTCTGGCGGCCCGCCGGAAGGAGAGCGGGGTGTGGCCTTCCCAGCGCCGGAAGGCCCTCACGAAATGCGCCGGATGGCTGTAGCCGAGCGCCCGGCCAATGGACCCGACCGGCAGCTCCGCATCCATAAGATAGCGACGCGCCTGCCGGTGGCGCCATTCATCGACGCAAGTCTCGAAGGAAGTGCCGAGGCCGGCGAGGCGACGCTGGAGGCTGCGCGGCGAAATGCCGAGGCTGCGGGCCGTGTCGGCAAGGCCCAGCGCGCCGCTGAGCGCGGCCCCCTCGACGAGGCGCAAGACGGCGCCGAGCAGGGCCCCATCGTCCCGCCACACGGCATCGCCTGCGACACGGTGGGCAAGGTCAGGCCGGCCGGCGTCGGTCTCCGGCGGCGCAACGGCCATCAGAAGGTTCGGCCGATCCAGCCATGCCGCGTCGAAGGTCAGCGCGACACCGTCGCCCGTTCCGAAACTCAGGCGGGAAGCGAGCTTGTCTTCATACACCCGGATTGGCGCCTGCGCGCGATGGGGAAGGCTGACGCCCAGATGCTCGGGCTCCATCCCGGCAATGGCCCTGACTGCTTTTGCCATGAAGGCCGCGACCCCCTCATTGAGCACCCTTGCGTGCCCGCGATCGCTGTCCGCCATGCATTGGCCCCAGCGGGCGACGCCGTCTCGCTCGTCCACCCAAAGGGCCACGCCGCCTTGCAGGCTTGGCATCTGCCGGGCCAGAGCTGCCAGGCATTCACGCAGGGTGCGGCCGGCGAAAAGCGCGCGCCCCGTCATGCCCAGCAGGGCCGGATCGCCCATGGCTCCCAGATCCAGGCCGATCGTCGGGTCGCCAGCCTGCTGCGCCAGATGGGCGAGCAGGGTGCAGATCTGGGCGCGGGCGACCACATCGCCCGTGAACGCCTCCTCCGGTGGAAGCCCCGCCTTGGTCAGGAGCGGCGGCAGCGGCAAGCCATGCCGGTCCGCGACCGTGGGCAGCATGTGCACGAGTGAGGTGCGCACCGGGTTGCGATCCCACATGGGCTGGCGGACTCCGTGGTCGCGATGGTGCGACGACGATCCGGCCGCCGGTCCGCCATCTTCGTCCTGATCGCGCTTATGAAACCACCGGGTGCAGGCAGGTCAAGGTCGATCGGCAGGCAGGGACCAGTGCGCGGGCCTTCGGAAGACGACAGCCAGGCATCAGTCGTCGTCCAGGCCCATCTCGTAGAGAGCAAGGCCGGGCGTGGACAGCGGCGCGGACAACGCGGCCTTGAGCGCGGCGGCGTAGAATAGAGGAGGCGCCATGGTGCGGGCGAGCGCGACGACCTTCCCCTGCAGCTCCGCCACTTTCTCCGGATGCTGCGCCGACACGTCGGTCGTCTCGGAGGGGTCCGCCTCCACGTCGAACAGCTCGGCCGTCGGCGGCAGCACCACCCGCCACACCAGCTTCCATCTGCCATCGCGCACGGCGCCCTGGGTCGGCTCGACGTTGTAGACGATCCCGGCCCGTCCGGCCTGTCCGGCGGCCAAGGCCGGCCAGACATCCACGCCGTCCAATGGCTTCGACTTGGCGAGGCTGGCCCCGGCGAGCTTCGCCAGGGTCGGCAGCATATCGACCACGTGCATTACGCCCTCGGCCGCTCCAGGGGCGATGCGCCCCGGCCAGTTGGCGAGCGCAACCACGCGGGTGCCGCCCTCGTAGAGCGAGCCCTTGCCGTCGCGATAGGGCGCGTTGCTGGCGGGGAGATCCCCTGCGACGGCACCTTCGCCCGCGAACATCTTGGAGCGCGTGCCGCCATTGTCGCTGTGGAACACGATCAAGGTGTTCTCCCGCATTCCGCGGGATGTCAGCGCGGCGACCACATGGCCAATCTGGTCGTCCATGGCGGTGATCATCGCCGCATAGGCGCGCCGTTGAGGGGCGGCAATATGGGCGTACTGGTCCAGATAGGATTGCGGCGCCTGGAACGGCGTGTGCGGGGCGGTGAAGGCGAGGTAGAGGAAGAGCGGGGTCTTGGGGTCGTGCGCCGCGATCAGCCGCACCGCCTCCTTGCCGAACAATTCGGTGTCGTAGCCCTCTTCCTTGACCTGGGTGTTGTCGTGATACCAGTCCGTGACGCCGTGGGCCTCATGCTTGAAATGGTCGATCTCGCCCACCAGCGGGCCATAGAAGCTGTCGAAGCCGCGCTGCCGCGGCCAGAACTTCTGGTCGGCGTGGCCGAGGTGCCATTTGCCGACGAGGGCGGTGCGGTAGCCCACGTCCTTCAGCGCCTGGGGCAGCAGGAACTCGTCGGTGGCAAGGCCGTACTTCGCCCCGGACGGAATAGCCCCCACCTGCAGGCCGTAATGCAGGGGATAGCGGCCGGTCAGGAAAGCGGCCCGCGTGGGCGTGCAGAAGGGCTGGGTATAGAACTGCCCGAGCCGGGCGCCCTGCGCGGCGAGATGGTCGAGATTGGGCGTCTTGATGTCCGAGCCGTGGAAGCCCACGTCGGCAAAGCCAAGATCGTCGGCGAGGATGTAGACGATGTGCGGGCGCGGCGCGTCCGCCGCCCTCGCGCCCGAGGAGAGCAGCGACAGCCCCGCCACGGCGGCCAGGAATCCGGCGCCCCCGGCGAGCACATCGCGACGGCTCGGCTGCGAGCGGTCGTCGTCGGCAGATGCGGGTGTGTCAGTCATCGAGAGCTCCTCAGGGGGTCGCAACCTTTCGGACACATCGGAAGCCGATGTGCACGGAGGCGGTGTCAATGGTCTGGGGCTGGCGCGCGGCGGGGCGATAGCGCCGGCAGTAATTGGGGGCGCACAGATGCGACCCGCCTTTCAGCACCTTGCGGGGAAGCGCGGAACCGGGCGCCTCAGGATCGCGGCTTTCCTCCGCGCTGCCCCCGCGCGGGTTGCGGGGCAGGCAGCACGCCTTCCCCTGGGCTGAGGCACCGTGGGGTCGGTACCAGTCGTCGGTCCATTCCCACACATTGCCGATCATATCGAGCAGGCCGTAGCCGTTGGGCGGGAAGGCCGTGACAGGCGAGGTGCCGGCATAGCCGTCGAGCGCGAGGTTCTCGTCCGGGAAGTGCCCCTGCCACGTATTGGCGCGGTGAACGCCATCCGGCACCAGCGCATCGCCCCAGGCAAACTCCGCCCGGTCAAGGCCGCCGCGCGCCGCATATTCCCATTGGGCCTCGCTCGGCAGTTCCTTGCCTTGCCAGCGGGCATAGGCCAGCGCATCGCCGTGGCAGACATGGACGACAGGATGATCTTCGAGCCCTTCGATGCTGCTGTCCGGGCCCTGCGGATGGCGCCAGTTCGCACCCGCCACGAAGCGCCACCAGCGCGTCCAATCCGCGCTGTCGCCCGGCGCGTCGGGCGTGACGAACACCAGCGAGCCGGCCACAAGCAACAGCGGGTCGGCTCCGGGATAATCCTCGATGGAAGGGACCTGCTCGGCGAGCGAGACGTGGCCCGTCTCGGCGACGAAGCGGGCGAAATCGCGGTTGGTGACCGGGCAGCGATCCATCCAGAAACCGTCGACCGCGACCTCGCGCACGGGAGCCTCTTCGAGATAGTGCGCATCCGAGCCCATATGGAAGGTTCCGCCTGGGATCCACACCATGTCGGCATCCTGATCTGAGGCGGCCAATCCCCGCGACGGCTCGTCCCTGGGACGGGGATGGCCGATGGAAGCCTCGCCCACGCATCACCTCACGGATCTGTTCACCCCATCCCGGCACCTCCGGCCGCCGCCGAAAGGCAGCCGTGCGCGGTTGTCGAAAGGAGCTGTTGGCCGTTCGCTCTAGCTTGGGGGAGCCGCTGGCTCAATTGCCATTTCGCGCCAACGTCCAGCCGTCGCACCCCCGGCTCGATCCCGCGCCGAAGGCATTGGCGCAGCTCTCGCCTTGGATATGATGCAGGTTGCAGGCGGGGGGATTCGTAGTTTGACCAGCTTTTACGAGCGGCCGATTCTGAACTCGCCATATTGCGTGCCGGGATTGCACCATCCACTCGACAAGAATGGCCAGCCGATCGACGGCGAGCCGAGGCAAGGCCGCCGCCCCTCCCGGCACATCGTGCCCGTCCCGGCATCGCGGAAGAAAGCGTCGGCCGGTCAGGCCTCGCTCGATCTGGAAACCTACAGCGACTACCCCCTTATCAACGAGATTCGTAGTTTCGTCGACACATGGCGCGCGCTGCCCAACCCTGCCGACTGGGGGGTGACAGGGACGACGCAGCGGCTTCTGGAACACTGGCGGCATGGGCAGTTTTCAGGCCCGCAGCCGTTCTTCTGCCAGGTTGAAGCGGCCGAAACCATCATCTGGCTGACCGAGGTCGCCCCGAAACGCACCGCCACCAGGCGCCTGCGCGACGAACTGGAACAGCACAATAAGGGAGCCAATCCCGCGCTCTTTCGTCTTGCCATGAAGATGGCGACCGGCAGCGGCAAGACCACCGTCATGGCCATGCTGATCGCCTGGCAGGCGGTGAATGCTGCGCGCAAGGCAACGAAGGATTTCTCGCGCGCCTTCCTGATTATCGCCCCGGGCATCACCATCCGTGACCGCCTGCGTGTGCTGCTTCCCAGCGAGCCGGACAATTATTACGAGACGCGCGAGATCGTGCCGCCGGAGATGCTGCCGGATATCCGGCGCGCGGAAATCGTCATTACCAACTACCACGCGTTCCAGCACCGCGAGACGCTGGCCTTGCCCAAGGTCGCCCGCAGCTTCCTGCAGGGCAACGCTCCGGAGCCGTTAAAAACCACGGAAACCGACGCCGAGATGCTCGAAAGAGCATGCGGCAAGCTGCTCAATTACGATCGCGTCACGGTCATCAACGACGAGGCGCACCATTGCTACCGCCACAAGGTGGGCGGCGACGCCGAAGGTCCGCTCACGGGCGAGGACAAGAAGGAGGCGGCCGAGAACGAAGAGGCGGCGCGGCTCTGGATCAACGGCATCGAGGCGCTCGACCGCAGGCTTTCGAAGGGGGTGCGCGCGGTCTATGACCTCTCCGCCACGCCTTTCTTCCTGCGCGGCTCGGGCTATCAGGAGGGGTATCTCTTCCCCTGGGTGGTGTCCGATTTCAGCCTGATGGATGCCATCGAGAGTGGCATCGTCAAGCTGCCCCGCGTGCCTGTGACCGACAATCTCGTGCAGACCGATAGGGTGGTCTACCGCGACTTGTGGAAGTCGATCGGCAAATCGCTGCCGAAGACCGCCGCCGGCGCCGCCAAGATCAGCCCGTTCGATCTGCCCCCGACGCTGCTGACCGCGCTGACCGCGCTCTACAGCCATTACGAGGGCGAGTTCAAGCGGTGGGAGCGGGCCGGGATCGGGGTGCCGCCGGTGTTCATCGTGGTGTGCCAGAACACGGCCATTTCCAAGCTGGTGTTCGAATGGATCGCCGGCTTCGAGCGCGGCGATGCCAATGAGGGCGAGCGCGCGGCCTTTCATGCGGGCCACCTCGAGCTGTTCCGCAATTATGACGAACACGGCGCCCGCCTTCCCCGCCCGCGCACGCTCCTGATCGATTCCCGCGAGATCGAATCCGGCAAGGCGCTGGACAAGGGGTTCCGCGACGCCGCCGGCCCGGAGATCGAGCAGTTCAAGCGCGAGCTGGCCAGCCGCGAGGGCGCCGGCAGCGTGAACGGCGACGTGAGCGAGGGCGAGCTGCTGCGCGAGGTGATGAACACCGTGGGCCGCCCCGGCCGCCTCGGCGAGCAGATCCGCTGCGTGGTCTCGGTGTCCATGCTGACCGAGGGGTGGGACACCAACACCGTCACCCACATCCTCGGGGTGCGCGCCTTCGGCACCCAGCTCCTGTGCGAGCAGGTGGTGGGCCGTGCCCTGCGCCGGCAATCCTATGACCTGAACCGCGAGATCGGCCTGTTCGACGTGGAATATGCCGACATCATTGGCATTCCGTTCGATTTCGCCGCCTCGCCGCAGAAGGCCGAGCCGGTGAAGCCGAAGCCGGTCACGCGCGTCCATGCCATCAAGGAGCGGGCGGGGCTGGAGATCGCCTTTCCCCGTGTCAGCGGCTATCGGCGGGAGCTGCCTTCGGAAAAGCTGGAGGCGGTGTTCTCCGACGACAGCCGGCTGGAGATCACGCCGCTGGACATCGGCCCCACGGCGGTGGTCATGGAGGGCATCGTCGGCGCCGGCGTCACCATCACGCCCGAGGTGCTGGACCGGCTGCGGCCGTCCGAGATCAGCTTCAACCTCGCCAAGCACCTGCTCTATTCGCATTTCCGCGACGAGGAGGGCTTTCCCAAGCAGCACCTGTTCCCGCAGATCCAGCGTCTTGCGCGCCGCTGGATCGACGAGGGCTATCTGGTGACGAAGGGCGTGCCCATCGGCGCCATCCTCTATCAGGACCAGCTGGCCCGCGCGGCGGAGAAGATCGACATTGCCCTCACTCGCGGCAGCGAGGGGCAGATCATGGCGGTGCTTGATCCCTACAATCCGAAGGGGTCCACCCGCCACGTCAACTTCATCACCTCGAAGCCCTGCTGGAAGACCGGCGCGCAGCCGCCCAAGTGCCAGATCAGCCATGTGGTGCTGGATTCCAGCTGGGAGGAACAGCTGGCCCTCACGCTGGAGACTCATCCGCGTGTGATCGCCTATGCCAAGAACCAGGCGCTGGGCTTCGAGATCCCCTATCTCGATGGCGGCACCATGCGGCGCTATGTGCCCGATTTCCTCGTGCGGCTGGATGACGGCGGCACCACGCCGCTCCATCTGGTGCTGGAGGTGAAGGGCCTGCGCGACGAGGCCGACAAGGCCAAGGCGCAGACGACCCGCGACCTGTGGGTGCCCGGCGTCAACGCCCTCGGCGGCTTCGGCCGCTGGGACTTCGCCGAATTCCGTGACTGGACGACCATGACCGAAGACTTCGCCGCGCTGGTTGAACGACTGCTCAAGAAGGTTGCCGCCTGATGGCCCGTTCTCCGAAGGCCCCCAAATCCTCCAAGGCCGTCGATGCGCTGAAGCATGAGGCGGCCACCCGGGTGAACATTTCCACCGCGGAGATGGAGAGCTTCTTCCGGCGCGACGAGGATGCCTCGCCCATGGCGCCGGTGCATTATCCCCGGGCGCGGCCGCTGGGGGAGGGGGAGACGCGCACCCGGGAGGAGCCGCGCCAGCCCGAATTGATCTGGAACGGGGCGAAGATCACCATCACGCCGGAGCAGATGCAGCAGCTGGCGGAAACCGGCACGCTCACGCTTGCCGACGCGCAGCTGGTGTGGCGGGGCAAGGACCGGCAGGACTGGTCCGACCTCGTGGTGAACGTGCCGCCGCTCTATATCCAGGAGAAGATCCACCCGAAAGCCATCATCGACGACCTGAAGCGCCGCACGGCGGAAAAGCGGGACGCGGACACCGACGCGCCCGACCTGTTCTCCGATTTCAACGGCATCGCGCCGGACCAGCGGGCGGAATTCTACCAGCACGACCAGCACTGGTCGAACCGGCTGATCCTGGGCGACAGCCTACGCCTACTTCCTCGGCGCCAACGATCCCTACAAGAGCCTGAAGACAGCCCTGCAGGCCGAGATCGACGCGGACGCCTGGGCCACGCTCTATTCCGACACGTCCCGGCCGTTTCCACGGCCGCCGGGGCGGCGCATCGCAGTCAAGGTCATCAATCACTTCGGGGATGAAGTGATGAAGGTGTTTGCGACATGACCCGCGCGGATATTCAGGCATTGGCCGATTTTCTTCCCCCGTTGCAGCAGCCCGGTTTCACTGCAGGCAATGTGAGGGGAGGCGAGCAGACAGAGCCGGGCGTTTTGCAAATGCCATTCATCGACTACGATCCCGTGGTCGATGCTTTCGTTGAGGCAGCCTATCGGCAATCCTGGGTGTTGACGGATTTCGACTGGCAAGTCTGGGCGCAGTCCGACGAGGCGAAAGCGTTGCAAGGCGAAGAAGCGGCAATCGCGACGGCAACCCCAGAGCAACTTGGGCGGCTGATCACCGTCTGCGTCCGGCAGGAGCGGTTTTGCGAAGGCGCACTGATGTCTGCATTCGATTCCGGCCTGATCTTGCGCATCGTCGAGCGTGCGGCCGTCCTTGCCGGCGATCCTTCCTCGGACCTTGGATGAGCATCGGCCTTTGACCTTCCTCATCGCCGAGACCTTCACCTCATCCTTCACCCGCCTGTCCGGTCCGGACCAGAAGGCGGTGAAGGCGAGCGTGTTCGACCTGCAGATGGACCCTGCCGGCAACGGGCTCAAGCTGCACCGCATCGACAAGTCCAAGGATGCCAATTTCTGGTCCGCCCGCGTCAACCGCGACATCCGCCTCGTCATCCACAAGACCGGCGACAGCCTGCTGCTGGCCTATGTGGGCCATCACGACGACGCCTATGCCTGGGCGGAGCGCCGGCGGATCGAGGCGCATCCGCGCACCGGCGCCATCCAGATCGTGGAGGTGCGCGAGCTTGTGGAGGAGGTTGCCGCGCCGGCGACGCTCGATGTCGTCCTTCCCGCACCGACCGAGGGTCCGCAGGCGGCCCCGCGCCTATTCGCCGCGCTGGACGACGAGGCGCTGCTCTCCATCGGCGTGCCCGCCGATTGGCTGGCGGACGTGCGCGCGGCCAACGAGGACGGATTCTTCGCCCTCGCCAGGCACCTGCCGGCCGAGGCTGCCGAGGCGCTGCTGCAATATGCGGCGACCGGTATGCTTGCCCCACCCACGCCGGCACCTGCCTCTCCCTTCGCCCATCCCGATGCGCTGCGTCGCATCCGCCTCATCGCCAATCAGGAGGAACTGGAACAGGCGCTGGCCTTCCCGTGGGAGAAGTGGGGCGTCTTCCTGCATCCCTCGCAGCGCGCATTGGTGGATCGCACCTTCTCGGGGCCGGCGCGGGTGGCAGGCTCGGCGGGCACCGGCAAGACCATCGTCGCGCTCCATCGCGCCGTCCGGCTGGCGCGCGCGAACCCCGACGCCCGCATCCTGCTGGCGAGCTTCTCACAGCCGCTGGCGAATGCCCTGGCGAAGAAGCTTCTGGTGCTTGCAACGGAGACGGGAGGCATCGTGCCGCGCCTCACCACCGCGTCGTTCCGGGGCATCGCCGAGGAGATGTATCAGCTTGAGCATGGGGCGCGCCCCCGCATCGCCTCCGACGCCATCCTGCGGGAGCGGCTGCGTGCCGCCGCCGCCGCGACTGGCCTGAAGGGATTTTCGGATCGCTTCCTGCTGTCCGAGTGGAGCAATGTGGTCGATGCGTGGGGCCTGACATCGCTCGACGCCTATTCCACCGTCCAGCGTATGGGACGCAAGAACAGGCTTGGCCCCAACCAGCGCGCACGGCTGTGGCCGGTGTTCGCGGCGACGCGTGAGGCGCTGGCCGCAGAGCGCTATACGACCTAGGCGGACGTTTTCACCGGACTCGCGGAGGCTCTGGCGCGGCGTCCGTCCAAGGCGTTCGACCATGTCATCATCGACGAAGCGCAGGACCTCGCCCCGGCCGAGCTGAGATTTTTCGCCGCGCTTGCGCCAGCCCGGCCGGATGGCCTGTTCCTGTCCGGCGACGTCGGCCAGCGCATCTTTCAGCGTCCCTATTCGTGGGCGAGCCTCGGCGTCGAGGTGAGGGGCCGGTCGCACACGCTCAAGGTCTGTTACCGGACATCCCAACAGATCCGCAGTGCCGCCGACCGGTTATTGCCATCCGTTTTGCGCGATACCGATGGCATGGAGGACGAGCGGCGCGGGATCGTGTCCGTCTTCGATGGACCGCTGCCGGACGTCAAACGCCTGTCAGGCATCGAAGCCGAGGCAGACGCGGTGCGCGCGGTGGTGGCAGCCTGGCTCAGCGAGGGCATTTCGGCCCATGAGATCGGCATTTTCGTTCGCTCCTCCCAGCTTGTCGCGCGCGCCCGGGCGGCGATCGCCGGGCTCGATGGCGCCGAGCAAATTTCGACTGCACCCATGGACCTGGCCAAGGGGCTGGAATTCCGCGCTGTCGTCGTGATGGCATGCGACGAAGGCGTTCTGCCTCTCGACGAACGTGTGACCGACGCCGCAGACGAAGCCGAGCTAGACGATATCTACGAAACGGAGCGCCGATTGCTCTATGTGGCGTGTACACGGGCGCGCGAGCATCTGCTGCTGTCCGGCGTCAGTCCTGCGTCGGAATATCTCGCTGATTTTGCAGGTGATTAGGTCTGATAGGTTCAATGTTGTCTGAGTAGCCACGGGGATCGGATGGGGCATGTTGCGCCTCGGCTTGCCTGTCGCGATTGTGCAAGCCAAAGCACCGGATGCGGGGGCGTAGCGGGCGACAACACGGTTGTCAGCGGTCAGCACATAGTGCGCGACGCCTCCGCCTCTGGTTGGTCAGCGAACGGCGCTTCAGCCACTCGTCGAGGCTTGGCGGCGCGGTGAGCGGCTTCGAGGATGAAATCCGAACGCGTCTTGCCCTGCGCCCTGGCCGCCCAATCGAACAGGAGGACGCCTGCCGCGATCCTAAAACCCCTCAGGCAGCGCGAAGACGGTGAGCTGGCCGCCGAGCGCCGTGTAGCGGTCGAGTGCGGCGTAGGCGTCCTTGGCGCCGGAGCCGGCGTCGGGGTCGGCGAGGCCAGCGGCGAGGCCGATGCCCGCCCAGCCGCCGATCCCGGACAGCACCGCCACACATTGCCGGCCGCGATGGGTGTAGGTCATGACGTTGCCGACGATGCCGGACGGCGTCTTGAAGCGGTAGAGCTCCTTGCCGGTCGTCGCGTCCACGGCCTTCAGGTAGCCCTCCAGCGTGCCGTAGAACACCACGCCGCCGGCGGTGGCGAGGGCGCCCGACCAGACCGAGAAAAGCTCCGGCACGGACCAGGCGATGCGGCCCTTCACATTGTCCCAGGCGATGAAATTGCCCGTCCGCCCGTCGCCGCCACGGGCCGGATACATGGTGAGCGTCGCCCCCACATAGGGCTGGCCGGGGGTGTAGTCCACGTGGAACGGCTCGTAGTCCATGCACAGGTGGTTGGTGGGCACGTAGAACAGGCCGGTTTTCGGGGAATAGGCTGCCGGCTGCTGGTTCTTGGCGCCGAGGGCGGCGGGGCAGATGCCGGTGTAGGTCTCGTCCTCGCCTTTCGCCTCGGTGCCGTGGGCCGGATCGAGGAGGGGTCGGCCGTAGGTGGGGCTCGCCGGGTCCATGTCGATGCCGGCGGCCCAGTTGACGGTCGGGTCGAACTTTTCCGCCCCAAGCAGTGCGCCGGTGGCGCGGTCGATTGTGTAGGCGAAGCCGTTACGGTCGAAATGGGTGAGCAGCGCGCGCGCTTGGCCGTCCACCATCTGGTCGGTGAGGATCATCTCGTTGACGCCGTCGAAGTCCCACTGGTCGTGGGGCGTCATCTGGTAGACCCAGCGGGCGACGCCGGTGTCGGCATCGCGGGCGAAGATGGTGTCGGACCATTTGTTGTCGCCGGGGCGCTGAGACGGGTTCCAGGTGGAGGGATTGGCGCTGCCGTAATAGACGAGGTTGAGCTTCGGGTCGTAGGCGAACCAGCCCCACGGGGCGCCACCGCCGATCTTCCATTGGTCGCCCTGCCAGCTCTTCAGCGAGGAATCTGCGCCCACCGGCTTGCCCAGCTCGGTGGTCTTGCGCGGATCCAGCAGCATCTCGGCGTCGGGGCCGGTGCTGTAGGCCCGCCAGGCGAGGGTGCCGTCCTTCAGGTTGTAGGCGCTGATGTGCCCGCGCGCGCCGAACTCCGCGCCGGCGATGCCGACGATCAGCTTGTCCTTCACCGGCATGACGGTGGCGGTGCTGGATTCCCCCTTTTTCGGATCGCCGTTGGCGACCTTCCAGCGCACCGCGCCGGTTTTGGCGTCGAGCGCGACGATGGTGGTGTCGGCCTGGTGCAAGAACACCATGCCCTCGGCATAGGCGAGGCCGCGGTTGATCAGGTCGCAGCACATGATGGCGGTGACGGCGCGGCCCTGCTTGGGCTCGTACTTCCACAGGATGCGGCCGTCGTGATCGAGATCCAGCGCATAGACGATGTTGGGGAAGGGGGTGTGGACATACATCACCCCGTCCACGACCAGCGGGCTGCCCTCATGGCCGCGCAGCACGCCGGTGGAGAAGGTCCAGGCCACCGCAAGCTTGCCCACGTTGGCGGCGTTGATCTGGTCGAGGCGGGAATAGCGCGTGTTGGCGTAGTCGATTGTCTGGAGCACCTGGCCCGCCGGATCTGCGATGCGTTTCAGCACGTCGTCGTTGGCATGGGCCGGGGCCAATCCGAGGAGCGCGGCGGCGGTCGCTACGGCAAGGGATTTCGCTGTCAGCATTGCGCGCATGTTCCTCTCCTGCTGCCCGCGCGGGCTGGACCGGCCGGCTCAGCCCCTCGCCGGATGGGATAGCATGCGGCCGGCCGGCGTGAACCGCGACGGAGGTCGCAGCCGGTGCCATCGTGCGCCGCAGGCGGCGGTCAGCCGCATCATCCGCGAGCAGTGGGGCTTGCGAACCCGCTCAAGGATGCCGAGAAGGGCAGGGGGCGTCCGTCGCGGCGCAGAAGGAGCAGGACTTGAGCGGGAGCGGGATGTCGCCCAACGGGTCGAACAAGGAACCTGGGCAGGAACCGAGCAGGCGTTCGAGCCAGGCCCGAACCATCGGTATCGCCTCGGCGATCTGGGGCGTCTCGATCTTCCTCAGCCGCATCCTTGGGCTGGTGCGCGAGCAGATCATCGGCCGCACCCTGGGAGCGAGCCGGCAGGCGGACCTCTACTTCGCTTCCTTCACCCTGCCGGATTTCCTGAACTACCTGTTGGCTGCCGGCGCGCTGTCCATCGTCTTCATCCCCATCTTCGTCAAATATCTGGAAGCGGGGGACACGAGGCGCGGCTGGGAAGCCTTCAGCGTCATCGCCAATTTCATCGTCGTGGTGGGCTCGCTGGCCATCGCGCTGATGATGATCTTCGCCCGGCCGCTCGCCACCCTCGTGGCGCCGGGCTTCACCGACGCGGCGGAGGTGGACGAACTGGTGCGCCTCATGCGCATCATCCTGCCGGCGCAGTTCTTCCATATCCTCGGCGGCCTGCTCTCGGCGGCGCTGATGGCGCAGGACCGCCATGCCCTGCCGGCGCTGGCGCCGCTGATCTATTCGGCCTGCATCATCCTCGGCGGCCTCGTCGGCGCCTATTATCCGGAGCTGGGCGCGGAGGGCTTCGCCTGGGGCGTGCTCGCGGGCTCCATCATCGGCCCCTTCGCCTTGCCCCTGTTCGGTTGCCTCAGGACGCACATGCGCTGGCATGCGGCGCTGTCGCTGCGCAGCGTGGACCTGCATCGCTACCTGCTGCTGTCGCTGCCCATCATGATCGGCTTCTCCATCGTGGTGGTGGACGAATGGATCATCAAGAACCAGGCCTCCTTCCTCGCCGCCGGCGCGCTGGCACAGCTGCAATATGGCCGCACGCTCATGAAGGTGCCCATCGGCATCTTCGGCATGGCGCTCGGCGTCGCCTCCTATCCCACCATCAGCCGCCTCGTCGCAGCGGGAGAGGTGGTGGAGGCCTATGGCGTGCTGTCCCGTGCCATCCGGCTGATGCTGGTGGCGATCCTCGCGGCCGGCGTGTGCCTCACGGTCGCGGGCTATGAGGCGGTCTATCTCATCTGGGGCATGTTCGGCTCCCGCTTCACCGCGGCGGATGCGCTGGAGACCTCGCGGATCCTGGCGCTGCTCACCATTGGCATCGGTGGCTGGGCGGCGCAGAGCGTGATCAGCCGGGGCTTCTACGCGCTCGGCTCCACATGGCTGCCGACTTTGGTGGGCACGGCCGTCACCTTCGCCATGATCCCTTTCTATGTGGTGCTGCGCGAGCGCTTCGGCGCGGAAGGTCTGGCGGTGGCCAGCTCCACCGCGATCCTCGCCTATGTCTTCCTCTTGGGCTGGCTGCAGCGGCGGCGGTTCGAGAAGGAGGCGGCGGCGCGGGGGGCGGTGCTTTCCGCCGCGCCCGGCATGCTCTCCGGGGTCTGGCGGCTCAGCCTCGCGGCGGTGATCGCCATCGGGGTTGGCCTGGCGCTGCGCATGGGCCTCGTGGCAATCCTGCCGGGCAACGGCGTGATCGCCATTCTGGTCCGCGGGGCGGTGCTGTGCCTTGCCGGCATCGGGGTCTATGCGGTGGCGGCGTGGGCGCTCGGCATCACCGAGCTGCGCGAGGTGGCGCAGAAGGTGGGCCGGGCGCTACGTGGGCGCAGGGGCTGATGCGGCCGACCATCTTCAAAGTCAGCGGGACGAGGTGAAGGTGAATTCGCCGCGCTCGTGGATGGTGTTGGCGCGGCCCACCAGCAGATTGTCGACCATGCCGATCCGCGCCGGGGCCTTGTCCTTGTAGGGCAGGGAATGCAGCACGTAGCGCATGGCGTTCAGGCGCGCGCGCTTCTTGTCGTCGGACTTGATGACCGTCCAGGGCGAATCCGCCGTGTCGGTGTGGAAGAACATGGCTTCCTTGGCGCGGGTGTAGTCCTCCCACTTGTCGAGGGAGGCGAGGTCCACCGGGGACAGCTTCCATTGCTTGAGCGGGTGGACCTTGCGCTCCTTGAAGCGGCGTCGCTGCTCATCGCGGCTCACGGAGAACCAGAACTTGATCAGGTGGATGCCGCTGCGCACCAGGTTGCGCTCGAACTCCGGCGCCTGGCGCAGGAATTCGCGGTATTCCTCATCCGAGCAGAAGCCCATGACGCGTTCGACGCCGGCGCGGTTGTACCAGCTGCGGTCGAACAGCACGATCTCGCCCCGCGTGGGCAGGTGCTCCACATAGCGCTGGAAATACCACTGGCCGCGCTCCACATCGCTCGGCTTTTCCAAAGCGACCACCCGTGCGCCACGGGGGTTGAGATGCTCCATGAAGCGCTTGATGGCACCGCCCTTGCCGGCGGCATCGCGCCCCTCGAACAGGATGATGACGCGCTGCTGGGCGTCCTTGACCCAGGACTGGAGCTTGAGAAGCTCGGTCTGGAGGATGAATTTCTCGCGCTCGTAGTCGCGCCGCAACATCTTGTACTTGAACGGGTAGCCGCCCAGGCGCCAGTCGTCGGCCAGTTCGTCGCTGGTCACCCGGGTGTGCCCATCCGGCTTCGGCAAGCCCAGGGATTTGCGCAGGCGCACCGCATCGTCGGGCGCGGCGCCCGCGATGATCGCCTCGATGCCGGAGTTCAGTGCGCCGTCCGCAGGGTTCTCCGAGGCGATGGCCGCCACGGCCGACAGTTCCGCTTCCTGCGCCGCCTCGCGCCGTTCCTCGGCGAGGCTGGCTTCGACGGCGGCCGGCATCCGGGCGGGCACGCTCTCGTCGTCGATGGCTTGGAGGGTGGGTTTTTCCTTGCTCGTCATATCTTTTGTCTCCCCCCAAGGTGATGCGGCAGCGGCAGGACAAGACTTTGCGCAAAAGGCAACTTCTGGTTTTCAGTCTCCAGCTTAGCCGGCTGATGAGCCTTGACCAAAATCAACGGCCAAAGGCCCGTCGCTGCCGCCACGGGGGCCGGCGGCCGCGTCGTTCAGCGCGGGACAGTGTCGGGATTCGGTCATGGCGGCGTTCTTGCTTGGCGCGCGCCATGGCACTGAAATTCTACATGACGCCGGGTTCGTGTTCGACCGGCATCCACATCCTGCTCGAAACGCTGGAACTGCCGTTCGAGGTCTGGGTCATCAACATTCCGGCCGGCGACCACCTGCGCCCGGAATATCTCAAGATCAATCCGAGGGGCACGATCCCCAGCCTCGTGCTCGATGACGGCACCGCCCTCACCGATTTCAAGTCCATCGCGCTGTGGCTGGCGCAGACCTACCCGCGCGCCAAGCTCCTGCCGGACGATCCCGCGCTGGCGGCGCAAGCGGTGGACCTGCTGGAATTCGCGCTGATCCAGCTGCATGGCGAGGGCTTCACCCGCATCTTCACCTCCGAACGCTACATATCGTCGGGCGGCGCGAAGCCCGGACAGCAACTGAAGGACGACGTGACCTCCCATGGCCGGGAGATCGTCGAGCAGGCATTCGCAGTGCTGGAAAAGCGTCTGCCGGCCGAGGGCTATGCGGTTGGACCGGCTTTCTCCATTGCCGACGCGGCGTTGTTCTACAACGAGTTCTGGGCGGAAAAGACCGGCATTCCCATGCCGCCGCGCGTGCTCGCCCACTACCAGCGGGTGCGGGCGCGGCCGGTGGTGAGGCAGGTGCTGGCCGAGGAAGGCTACCGCACCTGATCCATGGGGCTCAGCGCAACTGGGGCAAGGGCAGGGGGAGTAGCGCCTGTAGCACCGCCACAAGCTGGGCCGAGGCCGGCTGCTCCTCCCTCACGTTCTGTTCGAAATCGGCGAACGCCCGGTCGAGGCGGGCGCCCTCGCGGTCCTTCTCCGCTTCGGTCAGGAACGAATGGGCAAGGGCCGTGTGGGCGATGGCCTTCAGCCGGGCGTAGCCCAGCCCATGGTCGCGCGCGGCGCGGAAATACTCGTTGGTGAGGTCGATGCGTGACACGCCGGCGTCGTCGGTGGCCAGCGTCACCGGCACGCCGGCGTTGAGATAGGTGACGATGGGGTGCGCCCTGCCGCGCACGCCGAGGATCACGTCGCTGGAGGTGAGCGCGATCTCAATGGTGACCCCGCGCCGGCGCATCTCGGCGAGCAGGCCTTCCATGTTGCGCTCGAAACCCACCGCCGTGCCGTGGCCGATGCGCCGGGCGCCGGCAATTTCCACCGCCTCGCGGATATGGAAGTCGAGGTCATCCGGCGGCACCAGCCCGAGCCACAGCTCGCCCGCATGCAGCGCCACCGGCACGTCGGCGCCGGCGAGGAAGCCGATCCATTTCATGTGGGTGCGGTAATCGCGCAGGGAGACCCGGTAGTCCTCCGGCCCCACATAGTTCAGCCCCACCACCATGCCGGGTGCCGCCCGCACCAGGCCAGCCGCCAGCGCGGTCTGGGCGAAGACCGAGGCCGGCGCGCTGTTGCGGTTCACCTGCGCGATGAAGCGGAAGGTGACGCCACAGCCGGGGCGGGTGGCATCGCCCGCGCAGTCGCGCAGGCCCTCGATGTGCGCCACGATGGCGGCGACCTGACGCGCCTTTGCCGCCACCGCCGCGTCGAGGCCGCTGCGCTGGAGCGTCGCCAGCATGGCGGCCGGCTCGCCCACCGCGCCAATGGCCTGCGTCATCCGCTCGCGGTCGGCGCCTTCGAAGAAGGTGACCATGAACTCCACATACTGGACCTTCGAGGCGTCGTACTGCTTCAGCTCGTCCACTACCATCTCGGCCATGCGGCGGGCGGTCTGGTCCCAGTCCGAGCCGCCGGTGGCGGCGTTGAACTTGCCGAAGGTGGCGAAGAACTGGTCATGGCCCGAGGGCACCGCCAGGGTCGGCAGGAACCAGCGGGTGGAGAGGGCATTGAGGATGAGATCGTAGGTGGTCTGCCCCTTCGGGCCGGACACGGCGTCGGCCAGCGGCACCACGGCAGGGTCCGTCCCGCACGGCTGGTCGGGGGCGGCGCCGTCCGGCCGGGGCAGGAGAGTCATGTCGGCGCGGCGGAAGCACAGGCCGTCGCGTACCGCCCAGGCGAGAAAGCGCTCCGCATAGACCGCGCCCGACAGATGGGTGTGCAGGTCGCCGCCCTTGGGCATGCGGTTCAGGAAGGCGCGCATGCGCGGCTGGTCGGCCCGCAGGGTCTCGAAATGCGCCGCCGTGATGGTTCCGGGCAGGTCGCGAGCGACCACGAACAGCCGCGCGAGCAGCACCGCAGCCACGGCCAAGAGCACGACGATCCAGATGCGGCGGCGACGCAAGCAAGCCCCCCTCGGCCCAACCCTCTTGGCCCAACCCTCTTGGCGAAGGCTGCGCCGGGAGCCTAGCTCAAGCTCGGAGCTTCTGGAAATCCCGCCCGGTGGTTGTCCCCGACAGCCGCGCGCCGCCTCAGGAGGCGGCGCGGACGGCGCGCTTGGGGCTTGCGGTCTTGCGCACCAGCCACTGGCCGATGGGCTTTTCCGCCCACAGGTGGACGGCCACCGACACCAGCACCGTCAGCACGAAGCCGATGGCGTAGATGGCGACCAGCGGCAGGCCCACCTTGGCCCCCGCCACGCCGAACAGCTTGATGGTGAAGGGGTGGGTCAGATAGAGCGCGTAGGAGGCGTCGCCCCCCAGCGCCAGCGCCCGCGCCAGCCCATTCTCGCGCAGGGCCGGGCCGAGCACGGCCGCGGCGACGATGAACGCTGCCGGAATGCCGCCGGTGACGAGGCGCCAGACGTGCTCGTAGGCGGAGGTCTGGAAGAAGGCCAGGGCGAGGGCGATGCCGGCCACCACCAAGGCCAGGGCGATGGTGCCGGAGAGGCGGCGTCCATTGATAAAGAGCGCGGCCACGCAGGTGCCCAGCAGGAACTCGCCGATGATGGGATTGCCCCAGAATTTCAGCAGAAAGAAACGGTCCGGCGCGAGGAGGGCGGCGAGGATGAGAAGGAGGAACATGGCCCCCAGCGCCGTGAGCCCGGCCCGGCGGGGCAGTAGCAGCGCCACCGCGAACAGGGCGTAGAACAGCATCTCGTAATTGAGCGTCCAGCCCAGGGACAGGATGGGGAACAGTTCCCCATCGGCGCGCGGCCAAGGGATGAAGGTGTAGGACGCGACGACGTGCTTCAGGTCGAGCCCGTTGTTGTTGATGAGCTGCGGCGCCGCCAGCAGCGCGGCCAACATCAGGGAGGTGCAGATCCAGTAGAGCGGCACGATGCGGATGAGCCGCCGGCGCAGGAAGTCCACGGGGGCGCCGGGGGCGCCGAAGCGGTCGTGCATCATGTAGTACATGATGAAGCCGCTGATGACGAAGAAGATGTCGACGCCAAGGCCCCAGTCGATGAGGCCGATCTCGTCAAACGAGCGTCCGGTGCGCGCGGCGACGTTGCCGACTTCCACACCCACATGGGCGAACACCACCAGAGCGGCCGCGAAGAAGCGCAGGATCTGCACGTTGACGAGATAGGTGGGTTTCATCCGCCATCCGTTTCTGCGGTCCGCCGGGCCTGGCACTGGCGGGTCGGGTCGATTGCCACGCCGTCCGGGTGGCCAGTCGCAGAAGCTCGCAGCTTGACCAAGACTTTGTGATTATGGTATTATAGTAACATAATGCCCCGCGCGCCACACCGCCGGTTCGTGCCCGACAACGTGGCGCCGCATCTCCAGGTTAGCATGTGCGATATAAACTTTCGAGCCTTCTCGCAGGTGCGGGAACTATCAGCAAACGCCAACTTTTCGGGCTTCCCTAAGGTCTGCAATTGCAGGTAGAGTGCCAACGACCAAGCTGGCGCCTCCGTTGGAAAGAGCCGCACATGACTCTGAACGAAGCGGGAAATCTCAGCCGTTATCTCGACGAGCGCTACATTTCCGCCAATTCCGATTGGCACCAGGACGACAGCGCGTGGAAGTTCGCGCATATCTCCAATATCCTCGATCGCAATTCCATCCGGCCCGCGTCCCTGTGCGAGATCGGCTGCGGCGCAGGAGGCATCGTCGAGCTCATGGCGCGCCATCTTCCGGATGCGACGGTGGACGGCTTTGAAATCTCACCCCACGCCTTCGCCATATGCCAGCAGCGGCAGGCGCCCAACCTCACTTACACCCAAGGCAGCCCGTTCGACGGCGGACGACACTACGACGTGAGCATGGCCATCGACGTGATCGAGCACGTGGAGGACCCGTTCGCCTTCGCCCGGTCCATGGGTCGCATCTCAACCCACCAGGTGCTGCATATCCCGCTCGACATGAACGCACTGGCGGTGGCGCGCGGGTGGGTTATCGAGGATGCGCGCAACCATATCGGCCACCTGCATTATTTCACCAAGGCCACGGCGCTCTCCCTGCTGGATGAATGCGGGCTTGAGGTGGTCGACCATTTCTATACGCCCTGGGCCATCGACCAGGCCGGCAAGACCCTGAAGAAGCGGCTCGCGGCGTTCCCGCGCAAGGTGGCCTTTGGGCTTGCGCCAGATGCCATCGTGCGCCTCGTGGGCGGCTGGTCGCTCATGGTGCTCACAAGGACCCGCTCCGCTCCGTCCTGACCCCTTACTTTCTCTTCTTTCGGTGGCTGGAAGGGGCGCGGCTACCGGAGTGGTTATCGCAATGGTATTTCGTCCACCGCCTGGCTGTGGCGGAGCGGGACGCGGCGGCGCGTCTCTTGTTTGAATGTTGGGGCGGCAACCTTAATGTCAGTGCTTGTGACCGGCGGTGCCGGCTATATCGGAAGCCATGCTGTTCTCGAGCTGGTCGGGCGCGGGGAAAGCGTCACCGTGCTGGACGACCTCTCCACCGGCTTCGACTGGGCCGTGCCGGAAGCGATCGACCTGGTGGTGGGTGACGTGGGCGACGCCGTTTTCATGCGGCGCCTGCTGGAAGAGCGCGGCATCACCGAGATCATCCATTTCGCGGCCCGGAGCCTGGTGGCGGAATCGGTGGCGGACCCGCTCGGCTATTATTTCGGCAACATCGTGAAGACCCGCACCCTGATCCAGACCGCGATCGAGGCCGGGGTGACGCGGATGATTTTTTCCTCCTCCGCCTCGGTCTACGGCGAGCCGGTGGTGGACATCATCGGCGAGGACGAGCCCACCGTCCCCATCAATCCCTACGGCCGCTCCAAGCTGGCGAGCGAATGGATGCTGGAGGACGCGGCCCGCGCCCACGGCCTCGTCTACACGGCGCTGCGCTATTTCAACGTGGCCGGCGCCGATCCGCTGGGGCGCTCGGGCCAGTCGTCCCGCGTCGCCACCCACCTCATCAAGATCGCGAGTCAGGTGGCGGCGGGCGCAAGGCCGGGCCTTGAGATCTACGGCACCGACTATCCTACGCGGGATGGCACCTGCATCCGCGACTATATCCACGTCACCGATCTCGCCCGGGCCCATGTGGCGGCGCTGGAGCGCCTGCGGGCCGGCGGCGGGAGCCTGAAGGTGAATTGCGGCTACGGCCGCGGCTATTCCGTGAAGGAGGTGGTGGACGTGGTGAAGGAGGTGTCCGGCATCGACTTTCCGGTGACGCTCTCGCCGCGTCGGCCGGGCGATCCGGCTTGCCTGGTGGCCAGGGCCGACCGCGTTCGCGCCGAACTCGGTTGGGAACCGACCCTCGACCATCTGCCCACCATCGTCGGTCATGCCATCGAGTGGGAAAAGCGCCTGGAACGGCGCAAGGCCGCGCAACGGGCCGCCGCCAGCAGCGTGGCCTGACGCAGTCCGATCAGATCGCATCGCGATCTGATCGGCAGGAGCGTGATAGACTTGAGGTGCGAAGACCGGCCCGTCAGCCGACCGCGATCTCCTTGCCGCTGGCGCCCCACTCGGTCCACGAGCCGTCATAGAGGGCGAGCGGCGTCTTGCCGATCAGCTCAAGCGCCACCCACAGGATGGCCGCCGATACGCCGGATCCGCACGAGGTGATGACTGGACGGGACAGGTCGAGCCCGGAGGCTTCGACCACCGTGCGGATCTCCTCCGGCGACACCAGCCGCCCGTCCTTCACGAGGCGGCCGTGGGGCAGGTTGAAGCTGCCGGGCATGTGGCCGGAAGGCAGGCCCTCGCGCGGCTCGGGCGCCTCGCCGCGGAAGCGGGTGTCCTGGCGGGCGTCGAGCACCTGTGCGCTGCCGCTCTTCAGGGCCTGGTCCACGCGCTCGATATCGGCGACGAGGGAATGGTCGAAGCGCGGATTGAAGGTGGCGGGCAGACGGCGCACCGGCCCGTCTTCCACCGGGCGCTCCTCCGCGAGCCATTTGGGCAGGCCGCCGTCGAGGATCTTCACGTCACGCGCGCCGAAGGCCCGGAAGGTCCACCACACCCGGGGCGCCGAGAACAGGCCCACCGAATCGTAGACCACGATGCGCAGCCCGTCGCCGATGCCCAGCGCGCCCACGGCAACGGCGAAGGCGTGCGCGTCGGGCAGCATGTGGGGCAGGGGGGTGGAGTGGTCGGCAATGGTGTCGATGTCGAAATGCACCGCGCCGGGAATGTGCCGCTCCAGATATTCCTTGGCGCCGCTGCGGCCGGAATTGGGCATGTGCCAGGAGGCGTCCACCACCACAAGGTCGGGAGCGCCCAGATTGGCCGCGAGCCATTCGGTGGAGACGAAGGGGCTCGCTGGCGTGTCGACTGTCTCGCTCATGGGCTGTCTCTTTCGACTCCGTTCAGGCACCGGCAAGGGCGCGCGGCCCCTCATTGAGCGGATGGGCACGCGCGTCAAGCGGCCGGCGCAAGGCGCGCCGCGAAGGGAGCCCTGCCTGCTCAGACCAGGACGTTCGGCACCTCGACCTTGCGCTCCAGCCATTCCGGCACCGGCAGGTTCTTGGAGCGCAGGAACTCGGGGTTGAAGAGCTTGGACTGGTAGCGGGTGCCGTAGTCGCACAGGATGGTCACGATGGTGTGGCCCGGCCCCATCTCCTTCGCGAGGCGGATGGCGCCGGCCACGTTCACCCCCGACGAGCCGCCGAGGCACAGGCCCTCGTGCTGCAGCAGGTCGAACACCACGGGCAAAGCTTCCTCGTCCGGGATCTGGAAGGCGGTGTCGATGGGCGCGTCCACGAGGTTGGCGGTGATGCGCCCCTGGCCGATGCCCTCGGTGATGGAGGAGCCCTCGGCCTTCAGCTCGCCGGTGGTGTAGTAGGAATAGAGCGCCGCGCCCATGGGATCGGCGAGGCCGATGCGGATGTTGGGGTTGCGCGCCTTCAGCGCGATGGCGATGCCGGCCAGCGTGCCGCCGGTGCCCACCGCGCAGATGAAGCCGTCCAGCTTGCCGCAGGTCTGCTCCCAGATCTCGGGCCCGGTGGTTTCGATATGGGCCTGCCGGTTGGCCACATTGTCGAACTGGTTGGCCCAGATGGCGCCGTTGGGCTCGGTCTTGGCGAGTGCCTCGGCGAGGCGGCCGGAGACCTTCACGTAATTATTCGGATTGGCATAGGCCACGGCCGGCACCTCCACCAGGATGGCGCCGGCGAGCTTCAGCATGTCCTTCTTTTCCTGGGACTGGGTCTCGGGAATGACGATGACAGTACGGAAGCCGAGGGGAGCGGCCACCAGCGCGAGGCCGATGCCGGTATTGCCGGCGGTGCCTTCCACGATGACGCCACCGGGCTTCAGTGCCCCGCGCGCCACAGCGTCCTTGATGATGCCGAGGGCCGCGCGGTCCTTCACCGACTGGCCGGGATTGAGGAACTCGGCCTTGCCGAGGATCTCGCAGCCGGTCTCTTCGGAGGCACGCTTCAGGCGGATGAGGGGGGTGTTGCCGATGGAGTCCACAAGGCCGTTACGGATCATGTGCGGATCAAAGCCTTCAATGAATGTGGTGGCACGTTACTCAACGCATCTCGCCGTATCAATATGACAAGCCCCATCATTTTCGTGTGGATTCAAATGCCCGCAAGGCCCGCTCCCTCGCGGCACCATGGTCCACCAGGGGGCGCGGATAGGTGTGGCCGAGGCGGATGCCGGCATGGGCCAGCGTATGCGCGTCCGCCGTCCACGGCTTGTGGATGAGGGGCGCCGGCAGCTTGCCCAGCTCCGGCACGAAGGTGCGCACATAGGTGCCGTCGGGGTCGAATTTCTCGCCCTGGGTCACCGGATTGAAGATGCGGAAATACGGCGCTGCATCGAGCCCCGATCCCGCCACCCATTGCCAGGAGGCGGCGTTGTTGGCGCCGTCCGCGTCCACCAGCGTGTCCCAGAACCAGTCCTCGCCGGAGCGCCAGTCGATGAGCAGATGCTTGGTGAGGAAGGAGGCCACCACCATGCGGACCCGGTTGTGCATCCATCCGGTCTGCCAGAGCTGGCGCAGGCCGGCGTCCACCAGCGGATAGCCGGTCAGGCCCTTGTGCCAGGCCTTCAGCTCGCCGGGGCATTCGCGCCAGGGGAAGGCGTCGAACCCGTGCTGGATGTTGCTCCGGGCGAGGTCCGGCATCTCGGCGAGGAGATGGTAGGAGAATTCCCGCCAGTACAGCTCGGCCTCGAACTTGTCGGCATCCACCAGCGGCACCGCGCCGGCCTCAGCGGCGTGGCGCACGGCGCTCAGGATCTGGCGCGGCGAGATTTCTCCGAAGCGCAGGTGGGGCGACAGGCGGGAGACGTGGTTGAGGTCCGGCCGGTCGCGGCCCTCCGCATAGCCGGCCAGCCCCGCGTCCATGAAGGCGGCGAGACGCGCCTGGGCGGCCGCTTCGCCGGCGGTCCAGGCGGAGCGCAGGCCGCCGGCCCAGTCGGGATGGGTGGGCTCAAGGTCGAAGCTCTCCAGCGTCTCGCCTTCCGGGGGATGGGCGACACCATCCAGATGCTTCGGCGCGGGCAGGGGGGTGTCGAGCCGCCGGGCCTTGAGGGCTGCGCGGTGGAACGAGGAGAAGGTGCGCGGCATGCCGCCGGACGCCCCTTCGACGCTGCCGGGCGGGTGCAGCAGATGGGCGCAGAAGCTGAGCACGCGCCGGTCTTCGGACAGGAGCCGCGCGGCCACCGCGTGGTCCACCCGGGTCTCCGCCGCGCCGGCGCGGTCATTGAAGGCGACGGTCGCGGCGCCCAGCAGCGCCGCAACCTCCGGCACCACCCGGTTGGCCGGACCCCGGCGCAGGATGAGGGGGACCCCCCTGTCCTTCAGGTCGGCGGCCAACGCCCGCAGCGACTGGGCGAGCCACCAGCGCGCCGCCCCGCCGAGGGGACGCACGCCCGGGCTGTCCTCGTCGAGCACATAGAGCGCGGCGAGCGGCGTGCGCGCTTCGGCCAAAGCGGCGAGCGCCGGGTTGTCGGAGAGCCGCAGGTCGTCGCGGAACCACAGCAGGGAGGGGGACGCGGGTGACCCGGAGGCACGGGACTCGGACGTCGGCAATTGGGAGGTGGGCAACCGGGCGGCTTTCATGGCGCTCCTCCTACGCCCTTGGGGCGCAAGAGGTTCACTCCCAATCGACCGGGGATGCAAGGGGGGCGTAAGCCCCCCAACACGGTTCAGGGCGGGGCGTTAAGCCCCGCAACACGGATCAAGTCGGGGCGTAAGCCCCCACATCGATCAAGGAGGGGCGTTGAGCCCCCTCGCCTCAGTGGTGGATGTTGATGTCGCGGGTTTCCTTGCCGAGAATCAGCGCCACCAGGGTGAACAGCGCCATCACGGTCAGGTAGACGCCGACCCAGAACGGGCTGCCGCCGCCATAGCTCCACAGCGCCACCGCGATGAACGGGGCCACCGCTGCGCCGAGGATGGACGACACGTTGTAGGAGATGCCCGAGCCGGTATAGCGCACGTTGGCCGGGAACAGCTCCGGCAGCAGCGCGCCCATGGGGCCGAAGGTGAGGCCCATCAGCGTGAAGCCGATGATGAGCCACGCCATGACGCCCACGAAGCCGGCGGACAGGATGGGCACCCACAGCAGGCCGAACACGGCGATGGCCGAGGTGATGGCGATGAGGGTGCGACGGCGGCCCCAGCGGTCGGCCCAGGGGCCGGACACCATGGTGAAGATGCCGAAGAACACCACGCCGCAGATCATCATCAGCACGAAGGTGCGGTAGTCGTAGCCGAGGCCCGGCAGTGCGGCCGTGGTGGCGGCGCGGCCATAGCTCAGCGAGAAGGTGGTCATCAGGTAAAACAGCACGTAGGTGGCTAGCATGTAGAAGGTGCCGAGGATCAGCTCGCGCCAGTGGGTCTTGAAGGCGGCCGTCAGCGGCACCTTCTGGATCCCGCCCCGCTTCACCGTGTTCTCGAAGGCCTTGCTCTCCACCAGGCTGAAGCGGACCCACAGGCCGACGATCACCATCACCGCCGAGAACAGGAACGGGATGCGCCAGCCCCACGACAGGAAGGCGTCGGACGGCCGCGAGGGATCGGAGGACGGCATCAGCGCCGCGATGATGAGGAACAGGCCATTGGCGATGATGAAGCCGATGGGCGCGCCGAGCTGCGGGAAGGTGCCGTAGACCGCGCGCTTGCCGGGAGGGGCGTTCTCGGTGGCTACCAGCGCCGCGCCGCTCCATTCGCCGCCGAGCGCGAAGCCCTGCGCGAGGCGCAGCACCACCAGCAGCGCCGGGGCCAGCCAGCCGGCGGTGGCGTAGGTCGGCAGGAGGCCGATGAGGAAGGTGGCGATGCCCATGGTCAGGAGGGCGCCCACCAACGTGATCTTGCGGCCCTTCTTGTCACCGAGATGGCCGAAGAAGATGGCGCCCAGCGGCCGAGCCACCATGGCCGCGCCGAACACCGCGAACGAGGCGAGCAAGGCGGTGGTCGGATCGCTGGCCGGGAAGAACAGGTGCGGGAACACCAGCACCGCGGCCGTGGCATAGACGTAGAAGTCGTAGAACTCGATGGTAGTGCCAACGAGGCTCGCCAGGATGACGCGGGAGCGCGGGTTGACGGCGTGATGTTCGTCGGCGGACGCGACGACGGTGGTGGATGACATGACCTGTTCCAACTGTCCCGGATCGCCTCGCTCCGTGCCCGGTCTCCACGGGCGCCACGGCGCCGGAGGGTTGGGCAATAATCTATCGCGATGCGGGGGAGGCGTAAGTGTCCCGCGCGCGAGGGAAGAGGCCGCTTGATAGATTATTGCGCACGGCTTTGCCACGCACGCGGATACCGCATTCTGCATGGTGGGCATGTGCGATGCGCATGACACCGTCGCCCGAACGGACTTTGGTTGCGTTCGAGCCGCCGCGCACCCGTCTGTATCCAGCCTGTGGATGACGGTGATGATCGCCACTTCGCGCACCGCGTCGGGTGGCCGGTCACGAAGACGCGAAAACCGAGCCGGGTAAAGGCCCATTAGGGATTTGATAACCTGATGGGCGCCACCATATGTAGTATGGAGGTGGGTGTGAGGCCCCAGATCAAGGCAAAATCTGGTTTGACCCAGGGGCCAGACTCGCACTAGCGTTCGGGCTCTGAGCGATGGGCGTCCCACATGTATCGGTCGTGGATGCCAGCCGCACACCCAGAACCCCTGTTCTGCGAACCGTCACGGCGCGACGTCCTGCGCCGTGCCAGACGTATCGTCACGACTGCCACATTCATCATTTAGAATGATCGGCCCGCACGGGGCCGAGCCGAAGGAGCTACCGGTCATGCGCGTTGAACGCCGCTACACGCACGAGGGCCGTTCCCCTTACGCGGACATTCCGTTCCGCGAGACCGTGAGCGAGATCCGCAACCCGGACGGATCGGTGGTCTTCCGCCAGGAAGGCATCGAGGTCCCGGCCCAGTTCTCGCAGGTGGCGAGCGACATCCTCGCGCAGAAGTATTTCCGCAAGGCCGGCGTGCCCGCGCGCCTCAAGACCGTTGAGGAGAACACCGTTCCCTCCTTCCTGTGGCGCTCGGTGCCCGACGAGGCGGCCCTCGCGGCGCTGCCCGAGAAGGAGCGGCTGATCGGCGAGACCTCGGCCAAGCAGGTGTTCGACCGCCTCGCCGGCACCTGGACCTACTGGGGCTGGAAGGGCGGCTATTTCGACACCGAGGCCGACGCCCAGGCCTTCTATGACGAGCATCGCTACATGCTCGCCCTGCAGATGGCCGCACCCAATTCGCCGCAGTGGTTCAACACCGGGCTGTTCTGGGCCTACGGCATCGATGGGCCCGGCCAGGGCCACTTCTACGTGGACCACGAGAGCGGCGAGCTTCTCGCCTCCACCTCGGCCTATGAGCATCCCCAGCCGCACGCCTGCTTCATCCAGTCCGTCAGCGACGACCTGGTTAACGAGGGCGGCATCATGGACCTGTGGGTCCGCGAGGCGCGCCTGTTCAAGTACGGCTCCGGCACCGGCTCCAATTTCTCGTCCCTGCGCGGCGAGGGCGAGCGCCTGTCCGGTGGCGGCCGCTCCTCCGGCCTCATGAGCTTCCTCAAGATCGGCGACCGCGCGGCGGGCGCCATCAAGTCCGGCGGCACCACCCGCCGCGCCGCCAAGATGGTGGTGGTGGATGCCGACCATCCGGACATCGAGGCCTATGTGAACTGGAAGGTGATCGAGGAGCAGAAGGTCGCTGCCCTCGTCACCGGCTCGAAGCTCAACGCCAAGCACCTCAAGGCCGTGCTCAAGGCCTGCGTGAACTGCGAGGGCGAGGGCGACAGCTGCTTCGAGCCGGAGAAGAACCCGGCGCTGAAGCGCGAGATCAAGGCCGCCCGCAAGGCCGGCGTGGCGGATGCCGCCATCCGCCGGGTGATCCAGTATGCCCGCCAGGGCTACAAGGACATCGAAGTTTCCATCTACGACACCGATTGGGACGGCGAGGCCTACATCACGGTGGCCGGCCAGAATTCCAATAACTCCGTGCGCGTCACCGACGACTTCCTGCGCGCGGTCGAGGCGGATGCGGACTGGAACCTGATCCGCCGCACTGACGGCAAGGTGGCCAAGACCGTCAAGGCCCGCGAACTGTGGGAGAAGATCGGCGCCGCCGCCTGGCATTGCGCCGATCCCGGCATCCAGTTCCACACCACGGTGAACGACTGGCACACCTGCCCGGCGGCTGGCGAGATCCGGGCGTCCAATCCGTGCTCGGAATACATGTTCCTCGACGACACCGCCTGCAACCTCGCCTCGCTGAACCTGCTGCAGTTCCGCGACGCCGAGAAGCGGTTCGACGTGGAGAGCTATGAGCACGCCGTGCGGCTGTGGACCGTGGTGCTGGAAATCTCGGTGCTGATGGCCCAGTTCCCGTCCCGTCGCATCGCCGAATTGTCCTATGAATACCGCACCTTGGGCCTGGGCTATGCCAATATCGGCGGCCTGCTCATGTCGAGCGGCATCCCTTATGACTCGCCCCAGGGCCGGGCCATCGGCGGCGCCCTGTCGGCCATCATGACCGGCGTGAGCTATGCCACCTCTGCCGAGATGGCCTCCGAGCTGGGTCCGTTCCCGGCCTACAGCGCCAATGCCCAGTCCATGCTGCGGGTGATCCGCAACCACCGCCGCGCCGCCCATGGCCTCAAGGACGGCTATGAGGGCCTGTCCATCGCCCCGGTGCCCCTCGACCACGTCTCCTGCCCGGACACCCGCCTCGTGGCCCATGCCACCGCGGCCTGGGACAAGGCTCTGGCGCTGGGCGAGCAGCACGGCTATCGCAACGCCCAGGTCTCGGTGATCGCCCCCACCGGCACCATCGGCCTGGTGATGGACTGCGACACCACCGGCATCGAACCCGACTTCGCTCTGGTGAAGTTCAAGAAGCTGGCCGGCGGCGGCTACTTCAAGATCATCAACCGGGCGGTGCCCGAGGCGCTGCGCACCCTTGGCTATTCGGAAGCCGAGATCGCCGAGATGGAGGCCTATGCGGTGGGCCACGGCTCGCTGGCGCAGGCTCCGGCCATCAACCATTCCACCTTGCGTACCAAGGGCTTCGACGACGCGGCCATCGCCAAGGCCGAGGCCGCGGTGAAGACCGCGTTCGACATCAAGTTCGCCTTCAACCGCTGGACCTTTGGCGAGGAATTCCTCAGCCAGGCCCTCGGTGTGCCGGCGGCGCAGCTCGCCGACCCCAAGTTCGACCTCCTGAACTTCCTCGGGTTCTCCAAGTTCGACATCGACGCGGCCAACGTCCACGTCTGCGGCGCCATGACCCTGGAGGGCGCCCCCTTCCTGAAGGCCCAGCACCTGCCGGTGTTCGACTGCGCCTCCCCGTGCGGCCGGCTCGGCAAGCGCTACCTGTCGGTGGAGAGCCACATCCGCATGATGGCGGCGGCGCAGCCCTTCATCACGGGCGCCATCTCCAAGACCATCAACATGCCCAACGACGCCAGCGTCGAGGACTGCAAGGCGGCCTACCTCCTCTCCTGGCGCCTGGCGCTGAAGGCCAACGCGCTCTATCGCGACGGCTCCAAGCTCTCCCAGCCCCTCAACGCCCAGCTGGTGGCGGACGATGAGGACGAGGACGACGCGGTGGAGGCCCTCGTGGCCCAGCCCAACGCGGCGCGCACTGCCACCGTCACCGAGAAGATCGTGGAACGGGTGGTGGAGCGCATCGTCGAGCACCGGGTGCGCGAGCGGGAGAAGATGCCCGACCGCCGCAAGGGCTACACCCAGAAGGCGCTGGTGGGCGGCCACAAGCTCTATCTGCGCACCGGCGAATATGATGACGGCCGCCTCGGCGAGATCTTCATCGACATGCACAAGGAGGGCGCGGCGCTCCGCTCGCTCCTCAACAACTTCGCCATCGCCATCTCCCTCGGCCTGCAATACGGCGTGCCGCTGGAGGAGTATGTGGACGCCTTCACCTTCACCCGCTTCGAGCCGGCGGGCCCGGTGCAGGGCAACGACACCATCAAGTACGCCACCTCCATGCTGGACTATGTGTTCCGTGAGCTGGCGGTGTCCTATCTCGGCCGCAACGACCTCGGCCACGTGGACCCCCACGAGACCGGCTTCGACGCCCTCGGCAAGGGCGCGGACGAGGGCAAGGCGCCGAACCCGGCCAACCGCGTCGTCTCCAAGGGGCTGGTGCGCGGCAAGACCGTGAACCTGCTGGCGCCCCAGCCGGTGGCGACCGAGCCCCGCTCCGGTACCGACAATGTGACGGTGCTGCGCGCCCCGACCTTCGGCGCCACCGCGCTGAAGACCGACGTGGCCGAGCTGCCCGAGCCGGCGCCGCAGGCGCAGGAGATCGAGGCGGCGGTGGAAAGCC
This sequence comes from Xanthobacter autotrophicus Py2, assembly GCA_000017645.1. Lineage (NCBI taxonomy): Bacteria > Pseudomonadati > Pseudomonadota > Alphaproteobacteria > Hyphomicrobiales > Xanthobacteraceae > Xanthobacter > Xanthobacter versatilis. Next base: position 5,174,105 of record CP000781.1, on the reverse strand, counting down.
TGATGGAGAAGTCGCTGCCGTGGTCCACCACCGCCCGCAAGGCCGAGGCCCGCGCCGAGGCGCGTGCCAAGGGCTATGAGGGCGAGGCCTGCCCCGAGTGCATGAACTTCACCATGGTGCGCAACGGCACCTGCCTGAAGTGCGACACCTGCGGCGGGACCACCGGCTGCAGCTGATCCCGGCGGAGGCACTCCTACGGAACGACCCACGACGCCCGGCCCTTCGGCCGGGCGTTCTGCTTTCGGTGGTCTGTTCGAGTGCGCCTCGCTTCATGAGTGAGACCACGCCGATCCCACGCTGGGCCCGTTCCGGTCGGCGTCCGTATCGATGAGGGTGTACATTATTTCGCAAAATGCGAAATAATGAATTTTTGCTCAGGACTTCCCTGCGCGCGCAGCCCATGCGCGAAAAGCTGGCTCAGACAACCTCTGAATTTTTGCAGGTCGCTGTTGATTTTCCGTCACATGGGCGGAGGGAATGCGCGCCCTTTACTGTGAAATTCTCGTCAGACCCGCGTAAATCCTCACTCGAGCCGCGCCCCGGCGACATTTTGATGCCTCGACACCGGGAGGCGGCGTTTCAACACTGCACATCCTTCTAACGCTCGGTGACGGCCTGTAGTATGGTCGCACCGCACATGTGGTGTCATGGTGCCGTAACTGGGTTGCGGACGGCACGCGGGCAGCGAATGGCAGCGCCGAATGAATGGCGCGTCTGGCGTGTAACGCGCAAGTGGGGGGCGAGGGGATGCGATCGCGATGGGGGGCCACGGGTGCGACCGGAGCCACGGTAGTCGGCTTAACGGCAGGAGACCCGTCGGGAGGCATTCGCAATCGCGCCAGGGGGTGGCGGGCCGCGTGCGCGGCCGCCGTCCTGGCGCTGCTTGGCGCGACATCCCACGGCGCCGCCAACGAGCGCCGCCAGCTCACCTTCGAGGCGCAGACCGCGACGCCCCGGCCCGACCCCATGATTATCGGCGTGGGCGTTCATTTCGGCATCGGCGGCACCTACAATTATGATCCGCGCCGCGCCGCCGACCTGGTCCGCGACATGGGCTTCACTTCGGTGCGCGACGATCTGGTCTGGTCGCTGTTCGTGCGCAGCGGGGTCCACCCGAACGCCAGCCCGCCGCCGCAGATCTGGCGGCTGTATCGCTTCCTCGGCCTGGCCGGGGTCAAGCCGCTGTTGATCATCGGCCACGACAATCCCGTCATCGAGGGGGCGACGCCCCCCATGACCACGGAGGGCCTGAAGGCGTTTGGAGACTTCGCCGCCAAGGCCTCCGATTTTGTCGCCCGCTTCGATCCCATGTTCGAGATCTGGAACGAGTGGAACCTTTCCGGCCAGTTCAATCCGCCGTGGGTCATCGGCGCCGGCCAGCAGGGCGATCCCCGCGCCGCCCGTGACTATCTGAATCTGGTCAGGACGACGCTGCCGGTGCTGAACAAGGTGGTTCCCGCCGCGCCGGTCCTCGTGGGTGTGTCGGGCTATGACGAGGACTGGTTGTGGACACGGGCCATTGTCGACGGCGGCGTGATGCGCGGCGCTCAGGGGCTGTCCATTCACGTCAGCAACCATTGCCACCCCACCATCTCCAAGCGCACTGCCACCGAGGCCATCGACCGGGTCGAGGAACTGCAGCGCGCGCTGACGGCGAATGGCGCGCCGCCGGTTCCCGTCTATGTGTCGGAGGTCGGCTGGCCCACCGCGCCGCTCACGCCCTGCGTGATCGCGCCCCAGCAGCAGGCGGACTATCTGGCCCAGTTCCTGTTTTGGGCGGCGGCGACGCCCTGGATCAAGGGCTCCTGGGTCTACCAGCTGAAGGACCAGGGCACCCGCCCCAATGACCTCGACGACAATTTCGGCATCGTCGGCTTCGACTATCAGCCCAAGCCCGCGGCCTGCGCGGTGCGGGAGGTGATCCGCCTCGTGAAGGGCAGTTCGGGATTCCGGGTGGAGCGCCCGTTCCCGGACATGTTCGTGGTCCAGCTCGGGTCGGCACCGGGTGAGGGGGGATCGGTCCGGCTGGCTGCGTGGACCACCGCTTCGTCGACCAAGGGGCGCATCGCCTTTCCCGCCGGCACCAAGGCCAGCGCCGCGCGCCTGTGCGGCGGCCCGCAGGCCGCGGAGGCGGACGGCTTTTCCATCGGTCCCCAGCCGATGATCATCGATGTCCCGGGCGCCACGGCCGCCCTGGAGGCCACGCTCGATCGCTAAGCCCGGCGCCGGTCAGGTTCGCTCATCCGATCGGATCGCGCTTCAGAACGCCGGCGTCGGCGCGAACAGGCACAGGGTGCGCGCCTCGCGCTTGCCCTGGATCGAGCAGCGGTGGAACTTGCCGTCCGGGCTCTCGGGCACGGCGTCGCGCGGGTAATATTCGCCCGTCGCCTTGATGAAATAGCCCTGGCCCACGAACTCCACGTCCTCCGGCCCGATCTCGTAGCAATCCTGCCCCGAGCAGCAATAGGCCGGATACCATTCGTGGGCGCGAGCGAGGCCGGGCAGGAGCGCGAGGGCGCACAGGCTCAGGGCCAGACCCAGGGCGTGCCACACGGCGTGCGGCGTGGCGCGGCCGGAGCGGGGCCCCGGGAACGGCGGCGTTCGACGCGACTTCGGATACGTCATCTGCGACGGCTCCGTCTTGCCCGAGGCCGGGAGCGGCCGGCTCGGGACACGAGAGCACGCGTGCTCCCTTAACGCCGGGAGACGGGTTGACCGGCCAGAATGTCCACTCGGACCGGATCCGGCTCCACGAGCCGATCAGGATGACCCAAGCGGCGGAAAGCTCAAAGGAATTTTCGCGGGGTCCGAGATGCCGGAAGGGCAGGGGCAGCGGTGGTTGCAGCCGCCCCGGGGAGGCATTGGCGGCAGGGATGCCGCCAATGGGAAGACCGGCTCAGGCGCGGATCAGTCCACGTCCTCCACGCTGTCGGGGCCGCCGCCATAGGCGCGCTGGGCCAGGGCCGCCTGCATGAAGGGGTCGAGGTCGCCGTCCAGCACCTCCTGCGGGGTGCCGGAGGTGACGCCGGTGCGCAGGTCCTTCACCAGCTGGTAGGGCTGGAGCACGTAGGAGCGGATCTGGTGGCCCCAGCCGATGTCGGTCTTGGCCGCCTGCTCGGCCGCCGCTTCCGCCTCGCGCTTCTTCAGCTCCAGGTCGTAGAGCTTGGCACGCAGCATGTTCCAGGCGGTGGCGCGGTTCTTGTGCTGGGAGCGGTCGCCCTCGCTCACCACCGCGATGCCGGTGGGAATATGGGTGAGGCGCACCGCCGATTCCGTCTTGTTCACGTGCTGGCCGCCGGCGCCGCCGGAGCGCATGGTGTCCACCCGCACGTCGGCTTCCTTGATGTCCACCACGATGCGGTCATCCACCACCGGATAGACATCCACGGAGGCGAACGAGGTCTGGCGCCGGGCGTTGGAATCGAACGGCGAGATGCGCACCAGCCGGTGCACGCCGGCTTCCGTCTTCAGCCAGCCGTAGGCATTGTGGCCCTTCACCTGGATGGTGGCGGACTTCAGCCCGGCCTGCTCGCCCTGGGACTCGTCCATCAGCTCCACCTTGAAGCCGTGCCGCTCGCACCAGCGCCGGTACATGCGCAGCAGCATCTCGGCCCAGTCCTGGCTGTCGGTGCCGCCGGCACCCGCATGGACCTCCAGGTAGCTGTCGTTGGAATCGGCCTCGCCGGAGAGCAGGGCTTCCAGCTCGCGCCGGGCCAGTTCCGCCTTCAGGCCGTCGAGGGACGCCGAGGCCTCGGTGATGACGCCTTCGTCGCCTTCCGCCTCGCCCAGCTCGATCAGCTCGATATTGTCGTCGAGGTCACGCAGCACGCGGTCGATGGCGCCGAGGCCGTCCTCCAGCGTGGTGCGCTCCTGCATGAGCTTCTGCGCCCGCTCGGGGTCGTCCCAGAGCTTGGGGTCCTCGACGATGGCGTTCAGCTCCGCCAGACGCCGCCGCGAGCGGTCCACGTCGAGGTGGGACCGCAAGAGGTCCAGGGAAGCTCTGATCTCGTCGACCTTTGCGGCGAGTTCCGCGCGCATGGCTCATCACACTCCGGCTGGATCGGGATGCGGTCGGGCCGAGCGCCCGAGCCGACAGTCCGTCTCCATATCTGGGAAGGTCATGCACCGATCGGCCGCAACGCGAGGCCGATCGGTGCATGACCGAAGGGGGCCGCGGAAAATAGCGGCGGCGCGCGCGGGTGTAAACGGAAGAGGCGGCGCTTCGCTCCCCGCGTTCAGGGTTCCGCGCGTTCCGGGGTGTGCGAGGGCGCGTTGGCGGCAAGCCAGCCGGCGACGGCGTCCGCCTCCAGCGGCCGGGCGAACAAATAGCCCTGGACGGCATGGCAGCCGAGGGTGCGCAGCAGGTCGGCCTGCGCCGCCGTCTCCACGCCTTCCGCCACCACCGCCATGCCGAGGCTCTGGCCGATGAGGATCACCGCCGTGGCCAGGGCGAGGGCATTCTTGTCTTGCTCGATGCTCAGCATGAAGGAGCGGTCGATCTTCAGCTCGGCGATGGGCAGGCGCGACAGGGCGCTGAGGCTGGAATAGCCGGTGCCGAAATCGTCCATGGCGATGCGCACGCCCAGCGCGTCGATGGCGCGCGCCGTGGCGAACGAATGCGGGTTCTGGTCCATGGTCACCCGCTCGGTGATCTCGACCCGAAGGTCGCTCGGGGCCAGGCGATGCCGCTCCAGCGCATCGGCGATGATCCCCACGATCTCGCCGCTGCGGAAGCTCAGGGGGGAGAGGTTCACCGAGACGTGCGGCACCGCCACCCCTTCCGCGCGCCAGACCGCGATCTGCCGGCAGGCCTCCTCCACCGCCCACTGGTCGATGCTCTCGATGAAGCCGTATTCCTCCGCCAGCGCGATGAAGCGGGGCGCCGGAACCTCGCCGTGGACCGGATCCGACCAGCGGGCGAGCGCCTCCACGCCGTGCAGCGCGCCGCCCGCAAGCGTACCGTTCGATGGCGTGTCGTTCGATAGCGTGACCTTCGCCAGCGTGACCTGGGGCTGGTAGACGAGGCGCAGTGCCTGATTCTGCACCGCCTCGCGCAGGGCGACGGACAGCACCAGGCGATCCTCCACCCTCTTGTTCAGATCCTCGGTGAAGAACTGGAACCGGCCCCTGGCCTTGCTTTTGGCCTCGTACATGGCGGTGTCGGCGTGCCGCAGCAAGGTCTCGGCGCTAGTGCCGTGCTGGGGATAAAGGGCGATGCCCACCGACGCCGACATGGTGAGGTGCAGCTTCTGCGCCGGGATGGGGGCGCTCAGGTAGTCGATGAGGCGGCGGGCGATGCGGGCGGCCTCCTCCGCGGCGCAGTCGTGCACCACCACCACGAACTCGTCGCCGCCGGTGCGGCCCACCGTGTCCCCGGTGCGCAACTGCGCCTGGAGGCGCCGTGCCATCTCCACCAGAAGCTCGTCGCCGGTGGAATGGCCGAGGGTCTCGTTCACGTCCTTGAAGTGGTCGACGTCGAGCATCATCACCGCGAGGGGTTCGTCGCGCTCGGCCGCCTCGGCGATGAGGTCGCCCAGGGATTCGATCAGCCGGCGGCGATTGGGCAGGCCCGTCAGCGCGTCGATGCTGGCAAGGGTGGCGATGCGGTCGCGCGCTTCCGAGCGCTCGAGGACCAGCGCGCACAGGTCGGCGCAGGCCGAGACCACGCTTTCGAGCCAGGGCGCGGCGAAGGGGGGGCCGGGGAAGTAGAAGGCGAAGGTCGCGGCTACCTTGCCGCCGCGCAGCCTGGCCGGGATGGACCAGCAGCCCTTGATGCCGTGGGGAAGCACGAGGTCCTTGAAATCCTCCCACAGCGGGCTCGTGGTGATGTCCTCCACCATCACCGCCTCGCCGCGAAACGCCGAGGTGCCGCAGCTGCCGCACTTGGGGCCGATGGCCAGGCCCTCCACCGCGGCCGAGAATGCGGCTGGCAGATTGGGGGCGGCCAGCACCGTCAGCCGGTCGTCGGCGGTGACGCCCATGATCGAGCAGAGGACACCGGGGGCCAGTTCCTCCACCTTGCGGCACAGCAGCTCGAGAATGTCGCGAGCCGGCGCGTCGGCCGCCAGCGCCGCCAGCACCTGCCGCTGCAGGTCCTCCATGAGGCGGGCGTGGGTGATGTCCGCCAGCACGGCGACCACGTGCTCGAGCGCGCCGGTGACCTGGTTCAGCACCGGCGTGACGATGGCGGAGACCCACACCTCGTTGCCGGAGGCGCCGCGCAGCGGCACGTCTTCCGGGAACGGCATCCGGCGCTGGATGCCGCTGCTGATGCGGGCGGCAAGGTCGGTGGCGCCTTTGCCGGTGGCCAAGAGGTCCTCCAGCACGCGCCCTTCGGCCTCGCCCTCGACGTAGCCGAGCATCTCCTGGAAGGCGCGGTTCGTGTAGACGATCCGGTGCCGCGCATCGGTGACGACCACGCCGCGATCGGTTTTCTCGGCGACGAGCGAGAGGATGCTGATGTGCTTGGCTGCCCCCGTGGGGTCCGGCATGGCGTGCACCACTGCCGCATAGCCGGCTTTGCCGGCGTGCCACACCTGCGCCAGGCGGACGAGGGCGAAGGCGCTGGAGCCGTCCGGGCGGGTGATCACCACCTGCCAGTCGGCGCCGACCATGTCCTCCATGGTCCAGCGCAGCGCCGGGTCGAAGCGCAGCGCCGCCGGAAAGACAACGCGCGCGTTGCGGCCGACCATGGCGGCGGCAGACAAGCCCCACAGGTGCTCCGCGGCCGCATTGACGAAGGTGATGACGCCGGTTTCGTCCAGAAACACCACAGCATCCGTAGCCCAGCTGGCGGCGAACGGAGGAAGTACAGCGATCGGCTTGCCCATGGCTGCGGCTCCGCGCCAGGACGGCGCCTTGCGGACGACACGGGGCACGACGAAGGCGCCTTCCCCGGAAACCGATCCCAGAGCCGCAATCCGCCGGACGACGACGGCGATGCTGCCTCCGGGATCGACTTGATCCAACGGTACCTTATCAATTCCGCAGGTGTTGTACAGAAAGCCGCAAGTCTTCGTTAACGCAGCTCCAGCTGCCGGGAAAAGGGATGGCTCCGGTCGGGTTCCGCGGCTGGCGCGGGCTCAGTAGAGCCCGCCTCCGGTGCGCACGGGGGCGCTGGGCTCGGGCGAGGAGCCGTCGGTGCCGGAATAGCCGGCCACGCTATAGCCGTCGGGCGGGGCGGTGCCGGGCTTGAAGGCCTCCAGGATGGAGCTGTCGCCGGGGCCGGCACGCTGGCCGCTCTTGCGGTCGATGCGCACCAGCTTGATGCCGGCCGGGACCCGGAACGGGATGGCCGGGCGGTCGGCGATGGCGGTCTTCATGAAGTCGCGCACGATGGGCGCCGAGATGAGGCCGCCGGTGGAGCCCTTGCCCATGGGCTTGGGCTTGTCGTAGCCGAGATAGACGCCCACCACGATTTCCGGCGTGAAGCCGATGAACCAGGCGTCCTTCTCTTCGTTGGTGGTGCCGGTCTTGCCGGCGATGGGCTTGCCCAGCTCCTTCAGCGCGGTGCCGGTGCCGCGCTGGACCACGCCCTCCATCATGGAGGTGATCTGGTAGGCGGTCATGGGGTCGAGCACCACCGGGCGGCGGTCCACCAAGCTCGGCTCGGGCTGGTTGTCCCACTTGTCGGCCTCGCAGCCGCGGCATTCGCGCTCGTCGTGCTTGAAGATGGTGTGGCCGTAGCGGTCCTGGATGCGGTCGATGAGCGAGGGCGTCACCTTGCGCCCGCCATTGGCGATCATGGCGTAGGCGCCGGTCATGCGCAGAAGGGTGGTCTCGCCCGATCCCAGCGCCATGGCGAGATAGGGCGGCATGTCGTCATAGATACCGAAGCGCTTGGCGTATTCGGCGACGATGGGCATTCCCACGTCATTGGCGAGACGCACGGTCATCACGTTGCGCGACTGCTCCAGGCCGAAGCGCAGGGTCTGCGGGCCATAGAACTTGCCGGAATAGTTTTCCGGCCGCCACGTGGCCTGGCCCTGCTGCTCCAGCTCGAACGGGGCGTCCATGACGATGGTGGAGGGGGTGTAGCCGTTATCCAGCGCCGCCGAATAGACGAACGGCTTGAACGAGGAACCGGGCTGGCGCATGGCCTGGGTGGCGCGGTTGAACTGGCTCTCGTCGTAGGAGAAGCCGCCGGAGATGGCGAGCACGCGGCCGGTGGTGGGCTCCATGACCACCATGGCGCCTTCCACGCCCGGCAGCTGGCGCAGGCGCCACTGGCCGGTGCGGTCGCCCAAGGGCTCCACATAGATCACGTCGCCGGGCTTCAGCACCTGCGACAGAGGGCGGCGGGTCCATTTGGCGCCGTCCACGGGGATCAGGCCCACCTCGCGGTCGGTGGAGCGGGCGCCGGACTTGGTGCGCGGCGGCTGCAGGCCGATGCGCGCATTGTCCTTGCCCACGTCCAGCACGATGGCGAGGCGCCAGGGAATGTCGGTCAGTTCCTTGACCTCGCCCAGCTTCACGCCCCAGTCGACCCCGCCGGAGAGGTCCACATGGGTGACGGGCTTGCGCCAGCCGCGCTCCTCGTCATAGCGCACGAGGCCGTCGGTGAGGGTCTTCTTGGCCAGCACCTGGAGCTTGGGATCGAGCGGCGTGCGCACCGAGAGGCCGCCCTCGTAGAGCTTGCGCTCGCCATAGCGCTCGTAGATTTGCCGGCGCACTTCCTCAGCGTAATATTCCGCGGCGAAGATCTGCGCGCCGGTGGCCCGCGGGGTCACGTCCAGGCCCGACTTCTTGGCCGCCTCGCCCTCCTGCGGGGTGACGAAGCCGTTCTCCACCATGCGGTCGATCACCCAGTTGCGGCGATCGGTGGCGCGGGAGCGGTCGCGGAACGGATTGTAGGAGGAGGGGGCCTTCGGCAGGGCGGCAAGATACGCCACTTCCTGCACGTTCAGCTCGTCCACCGACTTGTCGAAATACACCAGCGCTGCGGCGGCGATGCCGTAGGCGCCCATGCCGAGATAGATCTCGTTGAGGTACAGCTCGAGGATCCGGTCCTTGGAATAGGTGCGCTCGATGCGCAGGGCGAGCAGCGCTTCCTTGACCTTGCGGTCGAGGGACACCTCGTTGGTGAGCAGGAAGTTCTTGGCCACCTGCTGGGTGATGGTGGACGCGCCCTGGGGCCGGACGTTCTTGCCGTAATTCTGGAAATAGAACGCCGCGGCGCGGAAGATGCCGGTGGGGTCGATGCCGCCGTGCTCGTAGAAATTCTTGTCCTCGGCCGACAGGAAGGCCTCGATGACCAGCTTGGGCACGGACTGGATGGGAATGTAGAGGCGGCGCTGCTTGGCGTACTCGGCCACCAGCGCGCCATCGGCGGCGTGCACGCGGGTCATCACCGGCGGCTCGTAGTTCTGCAGCTGGGAGTAGTCGGGGAGGTCCTGGGAGTATTTCCACACGAAATAGGTCGCGCCCGCGGCTCCGGCGAGAAGCACCACGGTGGTGAGCGCGAACACGAACCCCAGAAACCTCAAGATCAACCGCATTTCGCCGGTTCCCTCCCACGGCGCCCCATCAGGCGCGGCACCGCATAGCGCGACTTCACTCCCGTGCGAAGGCCCCAAAGTGCGGGGCCGGTGCCGGCAGCGCAACTTCCCTGTCACGTCCGCGCGAGTTGAACAGGCACGCCGGCGCCGCACGTGGAGAGGAATCGCAGATCAGAGCCTATGGCGGGCAAACGTGGCCGCTTCGCGACGCGGCCGGTACCGCCGGCAAACGAAAACGCCTCCCGGAGGACCGGGAGGCGTGGTTTCAAAGGGTCAGAAGGCCTTGGTCAGAAGGACTGGCCTCAGCCGCCGAACAGCTTGCGCTGCCACCAGCCGGACTTCTTGCTGGCGGGGCTCTCCTCGCTGGCGGGGGCCGCCGGCGCGGGGGCAGGGGCCGGCGGGGATGCGGCCTCGGGGGCCGGCGCCTCGAAGGTGGCGGCTTCGGAGGCGGGAAATTCGGGGGCAGGGACCTCGGAGCCCGCGACTTCGGTAATGCCTGAAGCCGCGACTTCGGACGCCGCAGCGGAAGCCTCCGGCGTCGGCTGAGGCTCGGCCGCAGCGCTGGTCACCGCAGATGCCCTGGCGGTGTCCGCCATGACGATCACCGGAGCCTTCTCGCGCACCGTGGAGCGGCGACGCGGCTTGGCCGGTTCGACGGCTTCCGGCTCGGCAGCCTTCGTTTCCGCAACCTTGGCCTCGGGCGCCTCCACCACCGCCGGCACCGGGGCCGGGGTGAACAGGACGGGCACGGACGGGACCTCCCCGGCCGCGACTTCGGGGCCCTCCACCGGGGTCACAGGAATGCGGACCTCGAACTCGGGGGCGGCTTCTCCCGCGTCCCGGCCTTCGGCATCCGTGTCGTCGGCCTCGTCGGCGTCCTCACCGGCTGCGAGCGGGGCGTCGCCCTCGCCCTCGCGCTCCCGGCGGTTGCGACGGCCGCCGCGACGGCCGCGACGGCGACGACGGCGCTCGGCATTTTCCTCGTCAGTGCGTTCGGCATCGGCGGCGCGCTCCTCCTCGGAGCGGTCGTCCTCCTCGCCTTCGCCCTCGTCGCCATCCTGGGCCTCGGCGGAGGTGTCGTCCTCCTCCTCGCCCTCGGCGCTGCCCTCGCGGGTCTCGTCCTTCTCGCCCCGCCGCCGGCGGCGGCGACGGCGACGCTTGCGATTGCCGTCATCGGCGCGATCGCCGCTTTCGCCTTCGGCCTCGGGACCGGCTTCGGCCTCAGCCTCGGCGGTCTCCTCCACCGTCTCCTCGTCCTCGTCCTCGGCGTAATCCTCGTCGAGCAGGATGGAATCGGGGTGCACCACCGAGCTGGGACGCGGCGCGGGGGCCGGCGGCACGGCCAGCTCGCCCTTCTCGATGATGAAGGGCTGGTGGCCGGTCACGCTCTCGTCGGCGACGATGGCCAGGGTGACGGAGAAGCGCTCTTCCAGCTCGCGCAGGTGAGCGCGCTTCTGGTTGAGCACATAGAGCGCCACCTCGGTGCGGGTGCGGGCGTAGAGATTGTGGGTGGCGGCGCGCAAAAGCTGCTCTTCCAGCGCGCGCAGCAGCTGGAGCGACACGGAGGCCGCCGAGCGCACGTGGCCGGTGCCGCCGCAGTGCGGGCACACCTCGATGGAGCTTTCCAGCACGCCGGTGCGGATGCGCTGGCGCGACATCTCCAGCAGGCCGAAGTGCGAGATACGACCGATCTGGATGCGCGCCCGGTCGTTCTTCAGGCAATCCTTGAGCTTGCGCTCCACCGCCCGGTTGTTGCGCTTCTCCTCCATGTCGATGAAGTCGACCACGATGAGGCCGGCCAGATCGCGCAGGCGCAGCTGGCGGGCGATCTCCTCGGCGGCTTCCACGTTGGTCTTGAGCGCGGTGTCCTCGATATGGTGCTCGCGGGTGGCGCGGCCCGAGTTCACGTCGATGGAGACCAGGGCCTCCGTCGGGTTGATGACGATGTAGCCGCCGCTCTTGAGCTGCACCACCGGGGAGAACATGGCGTCGAGCTGCTGCTCCACCCCGTAGCGGGCGAAGATGGGCTGCGGCTCGCGATAGGGCAGCACGCACTTGGCATGGCTCGGCATGAGCATGCGCATGAAGTCCTTGGCCTCGCGATAGCCTTCCTCGCCGGCCACGTGAACTTCGTCGATGTCCTTGTTGTAGAGGTCGCGGATGGCGCGCTTGATGAGCGAGCCTTCCTCATAGACCAGGTTCGGCGCGGCCGAGGACAGGGTCAGCTCGCGCACCGTCTCCCACAAGCGCAGGAGGTATTCAAAGTCGCGCTTGATCTCCACCTTGGTGCGGTTGGCGCCGGCGGTGCGCAGGATGATGCCCATCCCCTCCGGCACCTCCAGGTCCTGCACCACTTCCTTCAGGCGCTTGCGGTCAACGGTGTTGGTGATCTTGCGGGAAATGCCGCCGCCACGGGCGGTGTTGGGCATGAGAACGGAATAGCGGCCGGCCAGCGAGAGGTAGGTGGTGAGGGCGGCGCCCTTGTTGCCGCGCTCTTCCTTCACCACCTGCACCAGCATCACCTGGCGGCGGCGGATGACTTCCTGGATCTTGTAGGAGCGGGCACGACGCTGCGGCGCGCGCTCGGGCACCTCTTCCAGGGCATCCTCGTCGGCGCCGAGATGCTCGATCTCCTCTTCCTCGTCGATCTGGTCGACATCCCCGTCGTCCTCGTCCTCATCCTCGTCGTCCTCGACGGGGCGGGTTTCGGTGCGACGGGTCTCGGCGGGGGTCTCCTCGATGTCGAGGATGGGGGCGGGATGGGTCTCGCCCTCGGGGGCCTCGCGCAGGCGCAGGTCGGCGTTCGCGTCGGTGTGCTGCTCCTGCGGAGCCGGCAGGGGAGTGCCGTAAGTGGCCTCGACCTCGGCTTCGCGGACCTCGGCGGACGCTTCGGCAGCCTCGGCGGCGGACAAAAGGTCGGTCACGCTCTCGGGGGCGTGGTGCTCAGGCGCTGCATGCTCGGGCGCGGGCTGCGCGCTCTCGGCGGCGGGAGCGTCCTGCCAGGAGGAGGCTTCAGCCTGGGGCTGGCCGGCTTCAGGCGCATCGCCCTGGGGCGCCGCGTCGAATTCGGTCGCAGCGGTATCCGAAGACGCCTCAACGCCGGACGGTGCGTCGCCGGAGGCAGACTCTGCCTCGGCGGGGACCACCTCGGCCTCCTCGACGGGCTCGCTCACGGTGCGGTCGGAGCTGGAGCGCCGGGCCCGGCCGCGTTCGCGGCGGCGGTCCTTCAGCTCGGCCTCGTCGTCAGCGAGGCGGGCGGCGCGCTCCTCCTCCTCGATCAGGGCGAGGCGGTCAGCCACGGGGATCTGGTAATAGTCGGGATGGATCTCGCTGAAGGCGAGGAAGCCGTGGCGGTTGCCGCCATATTCGATGAAGGCGGCCTGGAGCGAGGGCTCCACGCGCGTCACCTTCGCCAGATAGATGTTGCCCCGCAACTGCTTGCGGGACGCAGACTCATAGTCGAACTCTTCGACCCTGTTCCCGCGCACGACCACCACCCGGGTTTCCTCCGGGTGGGTCGCATCGATGAGCATCTTGTTGGCCATGGAATTCTCTCTTCACGGCGCCGCGGGCAAAGGTCCGCGACAGCCGCCCAGGCGCGCCCCATTGCGGGGCGGCCGGGCCGCTCGGGCGCCGGATGTGATGACGTGAGGACGAAACGGAGAAGCGGGTGCGCCGGGGCGTGTCGCTACGACCCTCGACGTCGGGGCACACGGGGGCGCGCATAACGCGCCTGTCGTGCGGAGAAAAATCCATGCCCTCGGCTACCCGTTCCTCGATGAAGGGTTCAGGCCGGATGAAAGGCGGGCGCCTCGTTCCGGCCACGGCACACGTTCGCCCGATTCCCCAGATCGTCCCTTGCGGCTCTTCAGCTGAGGCGGCCGGTGGGGCTGTCGCATCGAGCGCCGGTCGGGCGCTCACCGCGGGGCTCCACGAAAGTGGTCGAGCCGCCAGCGGCGATGGCAATGTTCCCGCACTTCCGGGCATCCGGCGCGCTCAGCGGCCCGCCCGGGATCGAAGAAACACTGTCCTGCGGCAGCCGCGGCAGCCGGGGCCGAAAGGCCTGTTCCGGAACGCGAACTGTGTACCCTGCCATTCTTACCCGCCCAACTTCCTGCTTGGCAAGGTTTATGCGTCCCTTTCCTCGTTCCAGCAGGCTATAACGCTTCGTCAACGGGGCGTTTACGGACGCCGCCTTAAGCCTGCCGTCCTTCACTGGCCCGATCGTGGGCTCGATCCTGCGATCGCGCAAAGATGGGGTGCCGATGAAGCTGCGTCTGGACCTGCGCCGGGACCCGCGCTTCCTGCCGTGCCCGGAATCCGGCTGCAGGCCGGCCCGCGCCCCCATGGCGGGCGGGACAAGGCGCCGCAGCGGTTTGCGCGCGGTTTGCGGTGCCTTTTTTCTGGGCGTGCTCGCGGTCGCGTCATGCCTGGCTCCCCCGCCGGCCCGCGCCGTGGAGGCCGATCCGCCGGCGCAGGCCCATCCCAGTGCGGCCCCGCCGGCCGCTGGCGGCCCCGCCACCGCCAGCGATGCCCGGCTTGCGGGCGACGCCCAGCGCACGCGCCTTGTGATCGACCTCGATCGCGCGGTGGAATTTCACGCCTTCACCCTGGCCGAGCCCTATCGAGTGATCCTCGATTTGCCGGAGGTCGCCTTCGCGCTGCGGCCTGAGTCGAACCAGCTGAAGCGCGGATTGGTGTCTGCATACCGTTTCGGCGTGTTCGCGCCGGGCAAGGCACGCATGGTGCTGGAGGTGACCGGGCCGGTGGCCATCGACAAGGCCTTCGTACTCGATCCCGTGGACGACCAGCCCGCCCGCCTCGTGGTGGACCTGGTGAAGACTGATCCCGATACCTTCGCCCGCACGGCGGCGCGCTCCGCCGCCCAGCGCGTCGCGCCCCCCGTGACCCCCATCGTGCCGCCGGAGGCCGGGGATGCCCGGCCGGTGGTGGTGCTCGATCCCGGCCATGGCGGCATCGATTCGGGCACCACGGGCTATTCCGCCTTCGCCGAGAAGAATGTGGTGCTGGAGACCGCGCTCGCCGTGCGCGAGCTTCTGGAGCGTTCCGGCGCCTATCGGGTGGTGATGACGCGCTCCACCGACACCTTCGTGCCGCTGGGGGAGCGGGTGCGCATCGCCCGCGCCCACCGCGCCGACCTGTTCGTGTCCTTCCACGCCGATGCGCTGGCCCGCGGCGAGGGGCAGGCGCGGGGTGCCAGCGTCTACACCCTCGCCGAGACGGCGAGCGACGCGGACGCTGCCCATCTCGCGGAAAAGGAGAACAAGGCCGACCTCATCGCCGGTGTCGACCTCTCCGACGAGACCGACGAGGTGGCGGGCATCCTGGTGGACCTCGCCCAGCGCGAGACACGCAATTTCTCGGCCCTGCTCGCCCGCTCCCTGGTGGGCGCCATGAAGAGCACGGTGCGCTTTCACCGCTCGCCGCTGAAATCCGCGGGCTTCCGGGTGCTGCGCGCCCACGATGTGCCATCGGTGCTGGTGGAGATCGGCTACATGTCCAGCAAGGAGGACCTGAAGCTGCTCACCTCGCCGGATGGCCGCGGACGCATCGCCGAATCGGTGGTGGCGGGCATCAATCAGTTTTTCGCCCAGAAGGCGTCGGGCCTGCATGCCGCCGCCGACGACAAGGCAGCCGTGCCGCGCTGAGCTGAGCTGAGGCGCGGCCGGTCACAGCCCCGGCGAAGCCGCTTACAGCCCCCGGGCGATGACGATGCGCTGCACGTCGCTGGTGCCCTCGTAGATCTGGCACACCCGCACGTCGCGATAGATGCGCTCCTCCGGGAAGTCGGCGAGATAGCCATAGCCGCCGTGGATCTGGATGGCGGCGGAGCACACCTGCTCGGCCATCTCGGAAGCGAACAGCTTGGCCATGGAGGCCTCGGTGAGGCAGGGCTGGCCGGCCTCGCGCAGCGCCGCCGCATGCAGCACCATGTGCCGCGCCGCCGCGATGCGCGTCGCCATGTCGGCGAGGCGGAAGGCCACCGCCTGGTGCTCCATGATGGGCTTGCCGAAGGTGACGCGCTCGCTGGCATAGCTCTTCGCTGCCTCGAACGCCGCCCGCGCCATGCCCACGCATTGGGAGGCGATGCCGATACGCCCGCCCTCGAGATTCGACAGGGCGATCTTCAGCCCCTCGCCCTCGGCGCCGAGGCGCAGGTCGGCGGGCAGGCGCATGTCGTTGAAGGCGAGCTGGCAGGTGTCGGAGGAATGCTGGCCCAGCTTCTCCTCCACCCGCACCACCTCATAGCCGGGGGTGTCGGTGGGCACGATGAAGGCGGAGATGCCCTTCTTGCCGGCGTCCGGATCCGTCACGGCGAAGACGATGACCACATTGCCGTTCTTGCCCGAGGTGATGAACTGCTTGGCGCCGGAGAGGATGTACTGGTCGCCGTCGCGCCGGGCGCGGGTCTTCAGGTTGGCGGCATCCGAGCCGGCCTGCGGCTCGGTGAGGGCGAAGCCGCCGATCCATTCGCCGGAGGCAAGCTTCGGCAGGAAGCGCTGCTTCTGGTCTTCCGTGCCGAACTTCACGATGGGCATGCAGCCCACCGAGGAGTGCACCGCCACGATGGTGGAGCAGGCCCCGTCCGCCGCCGCGATCTCTTCCAGCGCAAGGGCGTAGGAGACAAGATCGGTCGCCGCGCCGCCCAGGGCCTCCGGCACCAGCATGCCGAGGAAGCCCAGCGCCCCCATCTCGGTCAGCTCGTCGCGGGGAAAACGGTGCTCCCGGTCGCGGGCGGCGGCGCCGGGGGCGAGGCGCGCCGAGGCGAAGGCCCGCACTGCGTCACGGATCTCGGTCTGGGTCTCGGTGAGGATCATGGGCGTGTTTCCTCCGGGTTTTTGTTTTGGTGGTGGTGTTCTCTCGCCCCACCTGCGCGAGAGGGGCAGGCGTGGGGTCGAAGACACGGTTCGCGTCGCTCAGAGCCGGCGGACCCTCTCCCGCTTGCGGGGAGGGCAGGGTGGGGCAGGCTCTCTCCGCATTCCCGCCCTCGGTGTTCTTCCCCGGCGCCTCTGCCCCCACCCCAACCCTCCCCCGCAGGCGGGAGAGGGAGCGGTCCTGCGTGGGCAGAGGGAATGGCGCTTATTTG